>NZ_JAGTJY010000235.1:0-8072 GCF_018195695.1 Achromobacter sp. Marseille-Q0513
CCGCCCACCCGCGCCTGCGCGAGATCGCCGACGCGCTGGCGGCGCGGCCCGACGACCGCGCCCCCCTGGCCGACTGGAGCCGGCGCGTGGCGATGAGCGAGCGCACGCTGGCGCGGCTGGTGCGCCAGGAGGTCGGCATGAGCTTCGGCCGCTGGCGCCAGCGCCTGCACATCATCCTGGCGCTGCAATGGCTGTCGGAGGGCTTGTCCGTGCAGCGCAGCGCCGACCAGCTGGGCTATGAATCGGTAAGCGCCTTCATCACCATGTTCCGCAAGGCGCTGGGCACCACACCCGCCCGCTACTTCGCCCCGGCGACGATGAACAGGCGCGGGAACGGCAGCAGCACGGTGCCGTCCGACAGGGCCGGATAGGCGCGTTCGATGCGCGCCTGGTATTCGGCCAGGAAGGCCTGTTGCTCTGTCGGATCCAGCGGACCCAGGTAGGGCCTGAGCGCCGTGCTGGTGAACCATTGCACCACCGCCGCCGCGCCGGCCAGGGGATGGTGATAGATGGTGCGCCACACATCGAGCCGGCCGCAGACCGGCTTGAGCAATTCGTAGTACCAGGCGGCGCTGTGGCGCGGCGGGTGCTTGACCGCGCCGATCCTGGCGGCCCAGGGACCGTCCGCCGCGACCTCGCGCGCCAGCCGGTGCGCCGGCTCTTCCATGTTGTCCGGGGTCTGCACCGCCAGGCTGCCGCCCGGCGCCAGCTTGCCCACCAGGCGCGGATAGAGTTCCTCGTGCCCCGGCACCCATTGCAGGGAGGCGTTCGCCAGGATCACGTCGTAGCCTCCCGGCGGATTCCAGGCCCCGATGTCCGACAGTTCGAAGGCCAGGCCGGGCAGGCGCTTGCGCGCCGCGTCGATCATGTCCTGCGAATTGTCCGTGCCGCTGATCGCGGCGTCCGGATAGCGCGCGGCCAGCACCTCGGTGGAGTTTCCCGGGCCGCAGCCCAGGTCCACGGCCCGCGCCACGCGCTCGTTGGGCAGGGCGGCGACCAGGTCGCGCACCGGGCGGGTGCGTTCGTTCTCGAAGGCGGAATACTGCTTGGCTGACCAGTTCATGGCGGCTCCGGAATGGTGTCTGCGTGCCCTGCGCACTCTACGCCCGCAACGCCCGCGCCACAAATACCCGGATCGCGCCTCATCCATATCGGCCGCGTATGGCGCGCCCGCCATGCCACAATGCGCCCACGCTCACACCGGAATCCCGCATGACCGCGCTGGTACTCCTGCCCGGCATGGACGGCACGGGCGATCTGTTCGCGCCCTTGCTGTCCGCGCTGCCTCCCGCCTTGCGGACCATTGTCGTCCGCTACCCCTGCGACCGGCCGCTAGGCTATGCCGAGCTGGAGGCGCACGCGCGGCGCGCGCTACCCAAGGACCAGCCTTTCGTGCTGCTGGGCGAATCGTTCTCCGGCCCCATCGCCGCGGCCATCGCCGCCGCTCCGCCGCCCGGCTTGCGTGGGCTGATCCTGTGCGCGACCTTCCTGCGCAATCCCCGGCCGGAACTGGGCTACGCCCGATTCCTGGCCGGCCTGCTCCCGGTATCGCTGCTGCCCGGCGCCCTGCTCGTCCGCATGCTGCTGGGACCGCGCGCCGATCCCGGCCTGCGGACCCAGCTGCTGGACGCGGTGTCGCGGGCCGAGGATAGGGTCATGCGCGCGCGGCTGCGGGCCGTGATGGACGTGGATGCCGGCCCCCTCATGAGCGGCGTGACGCTGCCGGTGCTGTACCTGCGCGCGCGCGACGATCGCGTGGTGCCGCGCCGGGCGGGGGACCATGTCATGGCCCTGATCCCGCAGGCGCGACGGGTCGAGATCGCCGCGCCGCACTGCCTGCTGCAAACCGCGCCGCAAGAAGCGGCGCGGGCCATCGTGGACTTCATCGGGCCGACGGCCCCTTGAGGGGCCGCCGGTCCTCGCGGAATCAGCCCGCCTGCAAGGCCGCCTTGCGCGTCTTCCACAGCGAGAACAGCACGCCGCCCAGGATCAGGCCGAAGGTCACGCTCAGCGACAGGGCCGCCGGCACCTTGCCGATGAAGCCGACCAGGAAGATCTTGCCACCGATGAACACCAGCACCAGGGCCAGCGCGTACTTCAGGTAGTGGAAGCGGTGGATCATCGCCGCCAGCGCGAAGTACAGCGCGCGCAGGCCCAGGATCGCGAAGATGTTGCTGGTGTACACGATGAACGGGTCGGTGGTGATGGCGAAGATCGCCGGCACCGAATCCACCGCGAACAACAGATCCACGAACTCGATCAGCACCAGGGCCAGCAGCAGCGGGGTGGCCCAGCGCACCTTGCGCGACGTGGCCGGATCGTTCTCGTAGACCCAGAACGCATTGCCGCGCAGGCCGTCCGTCACGCGCATGCGGCGCTTGAGGAACTTCAGGATCGGGTTGCTGGCGATGTCCGGCTCCTGGTCGGCGATCAGCCACATCTTGATGCCGGTGAACACCAGGAACGCGCCGAACAGGTACAGCAGCCAGCCGAAGTTGCTGACCAGGGCCGCGCCCAGGCCGATCATGATGGCGCGCAGCACGATCACGCCCAGGATGCCCCAGAACAGCACGCGGTGCTGGTACTGGCGCGGGATCGCGAAGAAGCTGAAGATCAGCGCGATGACGAAGACGTTGTCCATGGACAGCGACTTCTCGATCATGAAGCCGGTGTAGTAGGCCATGCCGCTGGCCGCGCCCATCTGCCACCACACCCAGGCGCCGAAGATCAGCGCGGCGGTGATGTAGCCGGCCGAGAGCAGCAGGCTTTCGCGCACGCCGATCTCGCGTTCGTCACGGTGCAGCACGCCCAGGTCGAAGGCCAGCAGCGTCACGACGATGCCCAGGAAGAGCAGCCAGCTCCAGGCTGGCGTGCCGAGGAAGTCGGCATTGAAGAAGGTCAGCAGGGTTTCCATATGTGTTCCGCTTGGGTCTGAAATCTAAGATCCGAAGGCGCTCATGATCCGGATCCGGGCCTGCTTGAGAAATCAGCTGGAAATTGAGTTAAGGTTCGAAAAAAGCGAAGTATTGGAAATACCGGATCCGTCCCCATGCTGAATTACCGCCATCTGTACTACTTCTGGATGGTCGCCAAGGAAGGCGGCTTCTCCCGCGCCGCCGAACGGCTGGACATGGCCATCCAGACCATCAGCGCCCAGGTGCGCGAGCTGGAGCGCAACCTGGGGCACCAGCTGCTCAAGCCGGCCGGACGCGGCGTGGCCCTGACCGACGCCGGCCAGGCGGCCTTCGCCCGCGCCGAGGAAATCTTCCAGATCGGCCAGGGCCTGGCGCAGGAAGTGCGCACCGCCGCCACCAAGCCGGTGATCCGGCTGTCCGTGGGCCTGTCCGACGGCATTTCCAAGCTGGCCGCGCACGCGCTGCTCGGCCCGGTGCTGGACACGCCAGACCTGCGGCTGACCTGCCACGAAGGCGAGTTCGAGGAACTGCTGGGCGAACTGGCGCAGCATCACCTGGATCTGGTGCTGGCCGGCCAGGGCGCGCCGACCAATCCCAACCTGCGCCTGACCAGCGACCGGCTGGTGTCCTCGCCGGTGGACTGGTATGGCCCCTCGCGCCTGCTGCGGCGCGCCGACGTACAGGCGTTTCCGCAGTCGCTGGAGCGCCTGCCCGTGCTGCTGCCCACCGGCCACTCGGTGCTGCGCCAGACCCTGGACCGCTGGTTCCGCGAGCAGGGCATCCATCCCAACGTGGTCGGGGAATTCGAGGACAGCGCGCTGATGTCGGTGTTCGCCGCGCGCGGCCTGGGCGTGTTTCCGCTTAGCCGGCTGGGCGGCGACGACATCGGCCTGCTGCGCGGCCTGCGGCCGCTGGCCCGCTGCGACGCGGTCCACGAGGAGATCCACGCCATCCGCAATCGCCGGGGACAGAACCATCCCCTGGTGCGACGCATCCTGGAGCAAGCCAAGACTTCGGTTTTTTCTTAACGTTTGTCACATTATCGCTGTTTTTTCGGAAATAGAATCGGCTCTATCCTGGTGGCTTTTCCGCACTCTGGAGTACCGTTTTCATGAAGAAAATCATCTGGATCGCTTTCGCCACGCTGGCCGCGCTGTGGACCGGATTCGTCGCCCTGACCCTGCAGCTGGCCAACTGGGTGCTGTCGCTGATCGCCGGCTCGCAGGTGCCGGGCGCCGCCGCGCTGGGCACCGCGCAATGGAATCCGCCGGCCTGGGCCGCGCCCTGGGTCGATCCTTCCTGGCTGAAGGGCCTGCAGGAATCGCTGGTGTGGGCCGTGCAGGGCCTGAACCAGATCCTGCCCGCGGCCGGCGGCCTGGGCACCTGGATCTCGGTGCTGGGCTGGATCTTCTGGGGCTTCATCATGGCCGCGCTGCTGGTGCTGGCGCTGATCCTGCACTGGCTGGCCGGCAAGCGCCAGCAGGCCGACCAGGCCGGCGGCCAGGTGGTGGGATAATGCCCTGGCTTGCGGTCGCCCGCCGCCGGCGCGGGCACGCGCTGGCAGCGGGCCGCAAGCGCTGAATTCAGCCACACGGGGAACGAATCATGGATGCGGAAGATGCCATCAGGGATTTTGTCGAAGGCAGGATCGACCTGGGCGCGTTGCGGACCATCACCCAAGTCGCCTGAGGAGGAACCCGTGAACACGACACCCGCCCGCCTATGCCTGCTGGCCACGGCGCTGGCCGCCGGTCCCGCGTCGGCCCTGAGCATCGCCCCCGCCTATGGCGTCATCGTCTGCACCGTGGCCGGCACCTCCGGCCAATACAGCGTGCGCGTGGAAAATACCGGCGCCGTGCCGCTGGCGCGCGCCGACGTGACCGGCGTGCGCCTGGACGCCGGCGGGCATGCGGCCGGCGAGATCGAGGTCAGCCTCACCGACATCGCTCCCGGGAAATATGAAACCGCCGTCCTGGCCCGCCACGGCGAATCGGCCGCGCTGGTCAGCATCGCCACATACCAATCGATGAACGACCAGCTGGTCCGCGAAGAAGAGCTGTACGCCGGCAAGGTCGCGCACGTGTCGCCCGGATCGGCGCTGCAATACACGCTGGCGCCACTGGCGACGCGCGGCTGGACGGTCGCCTATGGCACCGCGCAATCGCCGACGCTGAAAACCGGCGCCGCCGTGCTGCTGGCCTACCCGGCGCGCAGCGGCAAGAAGATGGAATCCAGCCCGCAGGCGGGGCGCACGCCGACCCGCGTGGAGCCGCTGAACCCCTGCCCGGGACCGCGCCGTCGCTGAATCGGCCCGCTCAGGCGCCAGCCAGCAGGTCGCGCTCGTTCAGCAGCGCATAGACGATTTCAGGGCGGTTATCGAAGCTGCGGCGGATCGCCGCCGGAATCGCCGAGCGCGTCTTGCGGCACAGGCCGGGTTGCTCATCCAGCTGGATGAAGATGCCGCGCGTGGTGCGTACCTCGTTGTCGCTGGGCAGGATCCGGACCACGATGCCCAGCTGCGCCCGCAAGCGTTCCTGCATGCCGCGCAGGTCGGCCAGGCTGGCCAGGTTTTCCAGCCGCGCGATCAGGCGCTTTTCCTCTTCCTTGGTGAGCCGCAGCACGCGGATGTCGGCGGCGGGATCGGCCAATAGCCTGTCGCGGTCGCACACACAGGCGCCCGGCGGGCATTCTTGGCGGATCGGAAACGGGAGATTCATGGCGGGCGCGGGCGGTCTGGCCGGTATCGGCCATTCTACTCACGATCGCCGCGTCGGCCCGGCGGCGCGGCCCCCCGGTAATACCCGTAAGGCCGGCGCGCCGCTGCTGCATAATGCAGGCCATCCGACCGACACGGGAGCAAGACCTTGAAGCGCACCCTTCTGGCCACCGCCATCCTCGTCCTGCTCCTGCCCGGCGCATACGCCGGCGCGCGCGATCACACGTACCAGATCAAGCCCGGCCTGACGGCGGTCGTCACCGTGTCGGGGCAGGACCGGCACACAGTCTCGGCGCGCGTGGGCAAGGGTCCCGTCCAGCAACTGGCCGTCATGGACGACGAAGCAGTGGATGTGTTCGAAACGCCCGACATCGACCACGATGGTTACGCCGACCTGGCCATCGGCCAATCCGGCGGCGGCACGCAGGCACGCATGCGCCTGTTCCTGTATCGCCCGAACGAGGGACGCTACCAGGAGATCCGCCATCCGGCTCCCGAGGCCAGCCCCTGCCATGGCTTCGTCAACCCGGTCTTCGACGCCGGCAAGCCCGCCTTCTCCACGGGTTGCCGATACAGCGCCGACAACCTGGGAGAGGAAAGCTACACCGTGCGCCCCGACGGCACGGCCGTTCCCGTGTCCTGGAGCACGCAGGTCTGGTTCCCGCAGGCAAGCGCGAAGGTCGACGCCCAGTACGAGTTCCACGGCGACGGCACGGTGGCCCGAATCCTGCTGGAAGGCGAAGGCTCGCCGTTCGACGGCGGCGACAACGTGACGCCCTTCGACCGCGTCGACCTCTATGACGCGCCCGACATCAAGAACGGCCCTTCGACGCAGCTGCGCTCAGGCGAGCGGTATGACGTAGTGGCGCTGCGACCGGCGGGCTGGCTGCAGGTGCGCCTGCCCGGGCAGAAGGACGCCGCGACGCTCAAGTGGCTGCGCTACGTCGATCTGGTCATCGACAGGCACGGTCGCGCGGCGCCCGCGCAGGACGCCGCCCCGGCGCCAGATCGGCAGGCACGCTGAGTTGAAATCCTTCCGACGACGCCTCGCGCGCGGCCTGGCTGTCCTGGCCACGTTCGTCGTGCTGGCCGCCTCGATCCTGGCCGCCGTCGGCCTGCTGGCGCCAGCCGGTCCCGCGGACGTGGCCGTGGTGCTGGGCAATACGGTCGCGCCCGACGGCCGGCCCTCGCCACGCCTGGCCGCGCGCCTGGACCGCGCCTATGACTGCTACGCCGCCGCGCAATGCCGCATCCTGTTCGTCAGCGGCGGCGTGGACGCGGCCGGCGCCGACGAAGCCGCCGTAATGCGCGACTACCTGATCGGCCGCGGCGTGCCCGCCGACCGCATCGTGGCGGACAGCGCCGGCGTCGATACCTGGGCCACGGCCCGCCACGCCAGCGCCTACATGCGCGAGCATGGCTATGTCCGCGCGCTGGCCGTGACGCAGTATTTCCATGTGCCGCGCACCATGCTGGCGCTCAGGCGCCACGGCATCCTGCAAGTGGGCGGCGCGCATCCGGCCTATGCCGAGCCGCGCGACCTGTATTCGCTGCTGCGCGAGCTGGCCGCCGTCGCCTTCTATGCCGCACGGCCGCTATAGTGGCGCATTCCCCAACGACAGAGCGTTACCGTGCTGATCTTCCACAACCCCGTCCATCACCGCCACGCCGGCCGCCAGGAAATGTTCCGAGGCAAGCTGGTGCCTTGCCATGAATCGCCCGCGCGGCTGGAATTCGTGCTGCAGGCGCTGCGCCAACGCGGCATCGGCGAACTGCGCGCGCCCGCGCCCGCCGACATGGCGCTGCTGGGGCGCGTGCACAGCCCGCGCTACCTGGATTTCCTGCAAGGCGCGTGGCAGGAGTGGATCGCGCTGGATCCGGCCAACGCCGAACTCGACGTGCTGCCGTCCGTCTGGCCGGTGCGGGGTTTCCGCCATGACGTGACGCCCGCCAACTTCGCCGCGCGCGTCGGCCTGTATTCGTTCGACAGCGGCTCGCCGCTGACGGCCGGCACCTGGGACGCCGCGCTGGCCGGCGCGGCCTGCGCCATCGACGCGGCGCGTGCCGTGGGCGGCGCGGGCGGCGCGCGCGCGGCCATGGCGCTGACGCGTCCGCCCGGCCATCACGCCGGCCCGGACTTCTTCGGCGGCTACTGCTTCCTGAACAACGCGGCCCTGGCCGCGCAGGCGCTGCGCGAGGCCGGCGCCGCGCGCGTCGCCGTGCTGGACATCGATTACCACCACGGCAACGGCACCCAGACCATCTTCTATGAGCGCGGCGACGTGCTGACCGTGTCGGTGCACGGCGATCCGCTCACCGAGTATCCGTTCTTCCTGGGACACGCCGACGAACGCGGCGCGGGCGCCGGCGAGGGCTGCAACCTGAACCTGCCGCTGGCCGCCGGCACCGGCTACGCCGGCTGGCGCGAGGCGCTGCGCGCC
>NZ_JAGTJY010000236.1:0-7910 GCF_018195695.1 Achromobacter sp. Marseille-Q0513
CTGGCGCAGGTCGGCGCCATCGAGGGCGGCGGCGTGTGCCGCCTGGCGCTGACCGAGGCCGATCGGCAAGGGCGCGATCTGGTGGTGCGATGGATGCGCGAGGCAGGCCTGGCCGTGACGATAGACGGGATCGGCAACGTGGTGGGCGTGCGCGCCGGCCAGCACGCCCAGGTTACCGTCGTAGCGGCCGCCAGTACGCACCGTGTCGATATGCGAGCCGGTCATCACGGGCGGCCCGTCCTGCTGGCCGGGCTGGAAGTGATCGCGGCCTTGAACGATGCCGGCGTGGTGACGCGACGGCCGGTCGCGGTGGCCTTCTTCACCAACGAGGAAGGCGCGCGCTTCGCGCCCGACATGATGGGCAGCCTGGTCTTCCAGGGCGATTTGCCGCTGGCGCAGGCGCTGGCCACCGTGGGCATCGACGGCACCTCGGTGGGTGAGAACCTGGCGCGCATCGGCTACGCCGGCACGGCGGCCACCGGCAACAACCGCGTGCATGCCTTTGTCGAGCTGCATGTGGAGCAGGGGCCGGTGCTGGAGCATGAGGAATACACCATCGGCGCGGTGACGGGAGTGCAGGGCATCCACTGGATCGAGTTCACGCTGCGCGGCGTGTCCAATCATGCCGGGACCACGCCGATGGCCTTGCGCCACGATGCCGGCATCGTGGCCGCCCGCATCGCCTGCTTCGCCCGCGACCTGACGCGCGAGATGGGCGAGGGGCAGCTGGCGACGGTCGGGCAGGTGGAGCTGTTCCCCAATCTGATCAACGTCATTCCCAATCGCGCGACCTTCACGCTGGATTTGCGCAACACGGACGGGACCGCCTTGCGGCAAGCGATTGACCGCTGCATGGCGTATGCGGAGCAGGCCGCGGCCGAGGAGGGCGTGGCGCTGACCCATCGGGTGCTGGCGGATTTCGAGCCGGTCGCGTTCGACCCGGCCATCGTCGGCCGGGTCGAGTCGATCGCGCGCGAGCACGGCCACCGCGTGCGGCGGCTGCCCAGCGGCGCGGGCCACGATGCCCAGATGCTGGCGCGCATGTGCCCGACAGGCATGGTGTTCGTGCCCAGCGTCGGCGGCCTGTCGCACAACGTCGCGGAATTCACCCATGACCACGATATCGAGGCGGGCGCCGGCGTGCTGCTGGCCTTGATGCTCGAACTCGCAGAACAATGAAACCGTAGGAGAAGCAACATGTCACGCATCATCAACGTCGCGGCCGCGCAACTCGGGCCGATCCAGCGCAGCGATAGCCGCCGCGATGTCGTCGAGCGCCTGCTGGCGCATCTGCGCCAGGCGCACGCCATGGGGTGTCAGTTGGTGGTCTTTCCTGAGTTGGCGCTCACGACTTTCTTTCCGCGCTGGTACATGGAGGATCCGGCCGAACTGGATGCCTTCTATGAAAGCGAGATGCCGGGTCCGCAGACCCAGGTCTTGTTCGACACGGCGCGCAAGCTGGGTATCGGGTTCTACCTGGGCTATGCCGAGCTGGTGGTCCAGGGCGGCGTCAAGCGCCGTTTCAATACCTCAATCCTGGTGGGGCAGGACGGCGCCATGATCGGGAAGTACCGCAAGGTCCATCTGCCCGGACATGACGAGCATGAGCCGTGGCGCGCCTTCCAGCATCTGGAAAAGCGCTACTTCGAGCCGGGCGGCGAATTCGGCGTCTGGCGGGGCTTTGGCGGCGTGATGGGCATGGCCTTGTGCAATGACCGCCGCTGGTCGGAAACCTATCGTGTGATGGGCCTGCAAGGGGCCGAGATGATCCTGCTCGGCTACAACACGCCGGTGCACAACCCCCCCGCGCCGGAACATGACGACCTGTCCATGTTCCACAACCACCTGGTCATGCAGTCGGGCGCCTATCAGAACGGCACCTGGGTGGTGGGCGTGGCCAAGGCAGGCAAGGAAGAGGGCTGCGAAATGATCGGCGGCAGCTGCATCATCGCGCCGTCGGGCGAGATCGTGGCCGCCTGCTCGACCAAGGGCGATGAGCTGGCGATCGCGCGTTGCGACCTGGATCTCTGCCTGTCCTACAAAAAAACGACCTTCAACTTCGATCGGCACCGGCGTCCCGAGGCGTACGGCCTGATCACGCAACGCAGAGGCGCGATGGAACCCGCGCCGGGGGTGGCGATCATCGCCTAGCCCGCGGCGCGGCCAGCGCGGACGGCCCCAGGGCCGTCCGCAAGACCCGGCCGGACGTTTCCTTCCCATATAAAAAACATGCGGGCGCCACGCGCGCCTGCAGGGGAGCGTGCGGCCTGAAAATACAGACCCCAAGGTGGAAAACATGGATCAGTCAATCAAGCCCGTCGCGGCTTCCCCGGTTGCCGGGGGCGCGTCCCCGGCGGCGGAGCGGGACAATGCGCTGTATCGGAAGGTGGCGTGGCGCTTGCTGCCGTTCTTGATGGTGTGCTACATCGCGGCATTCCTGGACCGCGTGAATGTCGGTTTCGCCAAGTTGCAGATGCTGGACGACCTCAAGTTCAGCGAGGCCGTATATGGGTTGGGCGCGGGAATTTTCTTCATCGGCTACTTCCTGTTCGAAGTGCCAAGCAATGTGCTGATGCACCGCATCGGCGCCAAGAAGACGCTGGCGCGCATCATGATCCTGTGGGGCCTGATTTCCGCGGCCATGGCGCTGACGCAAACACCTACGCAGTTCTACATGCTGCGTTTCCTGTTGGGCGCGGCCGAGGCTGGCTTCTATCCGGGCATCATTCTCTATCTGACCTATTGGTTTCCGTCGAGCCGGCGCGGCCAGATCGTGGCCGTGTTCATGACGGCCGTGCCGTTCGCGGGCATCCTGGGCGGGCCGCTGTCCGGCTGGGTCATGGAGGCATTCCACCAGACCAGCGGCCTGGCCGGCTGGCAATGGATGTTCATCATCGAGGCGATTCCGTCCGTGCTGCTGGGCGTGGCGGTGCTCTGGTACCTGGACGATCGCATCGGCGAGGCGCGCTGGCTGTCGGAGGCGGAGAAGGCGCGGCTGAACCATAACCTGTCGAGCGAGCAGGCCGCCCGTGGCGAGCATGTATCGCTGCTGCGGCTGTTGCGGGACCGGCGGGTGGTTCATATGGCGCTGATCTGCTATTGCACCGTGTCCAGCCTGTCCGGCCTGGCGTTCTGGGTGCCGTCGGTAATCCGCTCCACCGGCGTCGTGTCCCTGCTGGATGTGGGGCTGCTGACGGCGGTGCCGAACGTGTGCGCGGTGATTTCCATGGTGCTGGTGTGCCGCCATTCGGACGCGACACGGGAGCGCCGCTGGCACATGATCGTGCCCTTCCTGATCGGCGGGACCGGCCTGGCGCTGAGCACGCTGTTCAGTCACAACCCGATGCTGGCGGTGGTGATGCTGTCCGTGGCGGCCGCTGGCTGCATGGTGTGTTCGCCGCTGTTCTGGAGCCTGCCGACCGCCTTCCTGGAAGGCAAGAGCGCCGCCGCGGGCATCGCCGGCATCAATTCGTTCGCCGGACTGGCGGCTTTCGTCAGTCCCTATGCGATCGGCTGGATCAAGGATCTGACCGGCTCCACCGACTGGGGCATGTACTTCCTGGCCAGTTTCACGCTGATCGGCGCGGTGCTGGTGTATCGCGTGCCCAAGGCGCTGGTGAATCGCTAGTGTGCTGTTTTCTCAAGGATGGGCGCGGTTCGCCCATCCGCTACTTCGACAGGAATCATGATGACATTGGATGTAGTGGCGTTGACGCAGGCGATGGTGCGCATTCCCAGCCTTTCCGGCCAGGAAAGCGAAATGGCGGCCTTGATGGGCGCGGTCATGCGCGAGGCGGGGTTCGACCCGGTCACGATCGACCGAAATGGATCGGTGCTGGGCCTGATCGGCCCGCGCGATGCGGAAGTGGCCTTGCTGTTCGACGGGCACATGGATGTGGTGCCGGTCACGGGCAGCTGGCGCTCGGATCCGTTCGGCGGCGAGATCCGCGACGGCCGGCTGCATGGGCGCGGCAGCACCGACATGAAGGGCGGCATTGCCGCGGCGATCTGTGGCGTCGCGGCGGCGGCGCGCTCGGGCCTGAAACGCCGCGTGGCCGTGTCGGCCAGCGTGCTGGAAGAGATCATCGAAGGCCATGCGCTGGCCTCGGTGCTCGACGTCTGCACGCCGCAGGCCGTCGTGATCTGCGAGCCGTCGAAACTCCAGATCAAGGCTGGGCAGAAAGGGCGGGTGGAACTGCTGCTGACCTTCCACGGCAAGCCGGCGCACGCCGCGACGCCGCATGTCGGCGTCAATCCCCTGCATGCGGCCGCCAAGGCGCTGACCGTGCTGGAAACACTGCCCCTGCCGCATGACGATGTGCTGGGGCAGGCGCTGCTGGTTCCTACCGACATCGTGTCTGATCCCTATCCGTCGATTTCCATGATCCCGGGTGCGGTGACGATCCGCTTCGACCGGCGCACCGTCTCGGGCGAGCGCCTGGAGGACGTGCTGGCGCAGATCCGCGGGCACCTGACCGGACACGGCCTGTCTGATTTCACCCTGGCGGTGAGCGAGGGCCGGGTGGAAACCTATACGGGCCAGCATGCCACGCCGCCGCGCTGGCTGCCGGGGTGGCGCTGCGATGGCGATACGGCGCTGCTGGCCGCCGTGCGCGCGGCCGTCAGCGCCAGTGGCAGGGAGCCGCTGGTGGGCGCCTGGCCGTTCTGCACCAACGGCTCGGAATCCGCCGGACGGCGCGGCATTCCAACGATCGGCCTGGGGCCGGGCAACGAAGAGGACGCCCACACGATCGATGAGTCGATTGCGTTGGAGCAGCTGGAAGGCGCCCGAGATATCTACCGGAACCTGGTGCTCGCCGTGTGCGGTTGAGAGGCTGGCCGCAAGCGGGCCTCAATGGAAGTTCCGGCTCTGCGTGCTCAGCCCGCCCAGCAGCTCGGACATATCCACCAGCCGCTGCGCGATCAGGTGGCGCACGCCGTCCACGTTCTGCCAGGCGCCATAAACGCCCAGCAGGCTGGAGCCGAGCAGCTCGCGGCGCTGGCGTTCGATCAGCTCGGTGCGGACCACCACGTTGACCGGGCCGGTCTCGTCCTCCAGCGTCACGAAGATCACGCCCTTGGCGGTCTGCGGCCGCTGCCGCACGGTGACGATGCCGCAGGCGCGCGCCACGCGCCGGTGCGGATAGGTGTTGAGCACGGCGGCGGGCTGGAAGTTGCGCGCGGCCAGTTGCGGGCGCAGCAGGGCCACCGGATGGCTGCGCAGGGTCAGTCCGACGCTGCGGTAGTCGGCGGCCACCGATTGGCCTTCGTCCGGCGCGCTGAGCGCCGGGGCCTGGACGTCATGGATGGCGGCGTGCCTGAGCAGGTCGCGGCTGCTGGCGCTGGCGGCGGCTTCCCAGCTGGCCTGGCGGCGGTGGCCGGCCAGCGTGCGCAGCGCGTCGCCGGCGGCCAGCGCGTTCAGCTCGTGGCGCGTGAGTGCGGCGCGGCGCGCCAGGTCGCCGGTGTCGGCATAGGGCGCCTGCGCGCGCGCGGCCTCGATGCGCCGGGCCGCTTCCTCGCGCAGGCCCTGGACCAGGCTCAGGCCCAGGCGCACGGCGGGGCGCGGCTCGCCGGCGGGCGGCGCGTGGGGATGGGCCCGGCGCGGGGTGGCAAGGGCCTCGGGCGGCGGCGCTTCCAGCGCCGAATCCCAGCCGCTGTGCACCACGTCGGGCGGCAGCACGCGCACGCCGTGGCGGCGGGCGTCCTGCACCAGCTGGGCCGGCGCGTAGAAGCCCATGGGCTGGGAATTGAGCAGGGCGGCCAGGAAGGCCTCGGGCTCGTGGCGCTTGAGCCAGGAGCTGGCGTAGGCCAGCAGCGCGAAGCTGGCGGCGTGGCTTTCGGGAAAGCCGTATTCGCCGAAGCCCTCGATCTGGCGGAACAAGGCTTCGGCGAAGTCCAGCGTGTAGCCGTGGGCCAGCAGGCCGCCGACCAGCTTGACGCGGTATTTGTCGACGCCGCCCTTGCGCTTCCAGGCGGCCATGGAGCGGCGCAGCTGGTCGGCGTCGCCGGGCGTGAAGCCGGCGGCCACCACGGCGATCTGCATGACCTGTTCCTGGAAGATGGGCACGCCCATGGTGCGCGAGAGCACGTCGCGCACCTTTTCGCTGGGATAGGTTTCGTCTTCCTTGCCCTGGCGCCGGCGCAGGTAGGGATGCACCATGCCGCCCTGGATCGGCCCCGGCCGCACGATGGCCACCTGCACCACCAGGTCGTAGTACTTGCGCGGCCGCAGCCTGGGCAGCATGCTCATCTGCGCGCGCGACTCGATCTGGAACACGCCGATGGTGTCGGCGTCGCAGATCATGTCGTAGGTAGGATCGTCGCCCGGCGGGATGTCCTGCAGCCGCAGCGGCGCGCCGCGACGCAGGCCGGCCAGCTCCAGCGTGCGGCGCAGCGCCGACAGCATGCCCAGCGCCAGCACGTCGACCTTCAGCAGCTTGAGCGCGTCCAGGTCGTCCTTGTCCCACTGCACCACGCTGCGGTCGGGCATGGCGGCGTTCTCGATCGGCACCAGGCGCGAGAGCTTGCCGCGCGAGATCACGAAGCCGCCCGGGTGCTGCGACAGGTGGCGCGGAAAGCCCATCAGCGTCTGCGCCAGCCAGGCCCATTGCCGCGCCACGCGCGAGTCCGGGTCCAACCCGCAGGCGCCCAGCGTGCGCAGCATTTCCTTCTTGCCATCCCACCACTGGTGCGCGCGCGCCACCGCGTCGATCACGCCGTTGTCCACGCCCAGCGCGCGGCCGGTGTCGCGCAGCACGCTGCGCGGCCGATAGGAGATGACCACCGCGGTCAGCGCGGCGCGGTCGCGGCCGTACTTGTCGTAGATGTACTGGATCACTTCCTCGCGGCGCTGGTGTTCGAAGTCCACGTCGATGTCGGGCGGCTCGTTGCGTTCCTTGCTGATGAAGCGCTCGAACAGCGCGTGGCCGCGTATCGGGTCGACCTCGGTGATGCCCAGGCAATAGCAGACGGCCGAGTTGGCGGCCGAGCCGCGGCCCTGGCACAGGATGCCCTGGCCGCGCGCGTACTGGACGATGTCGTAGACGGTCAGGAAGTACGCCTCGTATTGCAGGTCGCGGATCAGGCCCAGCTCTTTCTCGATCTGCGTGGCGATCGCCTCGGGCACGCCCTGCGGGAAGCGGCGCGCGGCGCCGGCCTGCGTCTCCTGGCGCAGGTAGGTGGCGGGCGTGTGGCCCGGGGGCACGATCTCGTCCGGATATTCGTAGCGCAGTTCGTCCAGCGAGAAGCCGCAGCGCCGCGCCACCGCCAGCGTCTGCGCCAGCGCCTCGGGCGGGTACAGGCTGGCCAGCCGCATGCGCGTGCGCAGGTGGCGCTCGGCGTTGCCGGCCAGCGCATAGCCGCAGCGCGACACCGGCTGGTGGCTGCGGATGCCGGCCAGCGTGTCGTGCAGTGGCTGGCGCGAGCGCAGGTGCATCTGGACCTGGCCCAGCGCCACCAGCGGCAGCCCGGCTTCCTGCGCGGCCGCCACGGTGGCGTCGCGGTGCAGATCCTCGCGGGAACGGTGCAGCAGGGTCAGGCCGATCCAGGCACGGCGCGGGAACACGCGCGCCAGCCAGCGCGCCTGCTCGGCGACGCGGGCGGCGTCGGCGCCGTACTCGGGCGCCAGGATGGCCAGGCATTCGGGCAGGCCGCGCAGATGTTCGCAGCCGGGCGGCGGATCGGTGAAGTCCTCGGGCGCCAGCCGGTACTCGCCCTTGGGCGCGCGCGAGCGCGCCAGCGTGATCAGCTCGGACAGGTTGCCGTAGCCCTCGCGCGTCTGCGCCAGCAGGGTCAGGCCCAGCGGCGCGGCGTCGGGCGCTGCGCGCAGCTGGAAGCAGGCGCCGATGAGCAGCGGCAGGTTGAGCTTCTTGGCCTCCATGTGCGCGCGCACCACGCCGGCCAGGCTGCAC
>NZ_JAGTJY010000237.1:0-7888 GCF_018195695.1 Achromobacter sp. Marseille-Q0513
GGGCCGCCATGCATTGCGGGCGGGCGACTGGAAGCTGGTGCACTGCAACCGGCCCTGGGGCGCCGGAGATTGGGAGCTGTACGACCTCGCCGCCGATCCCGGCGAGACCCGGGACCTGGCCGCCTCGCGCATCGACATCGTCTCGGCCCTGCTGCGCGACTGGGACGCCTATGTCGCCGAGCACAACGTGATCTGCGCCGACGACATGGCCGACGCGCTGGCCTACAGCAACGCTTGCCGCTACTACGAGGATCTGCAACGCGACCTGCCCGGCGGCGAGGGAGCCCCGTGATGTCCTGCGCGCTGTTCCTGAGGTGGACGCGGCCCGCCGCGCCGGACCACGCAGGAAGCCGCGCCGATGGCGCGGCCGTTCTTGCCTTGCTGGCTCCTCGCGCGGACTGCGCCGGCGCGGCGTTCTACGAACCCGTCCAGGTGGCCGACCCGCTGCTGCGCGCCGCCGCCGGCCACGACTGGATGCTGCGCCTGGACTTCGCGCATGTCGACGCCTTGCGGCGGGCGGCCGGCCCGAATGGCTGGATCGCGGCGCTGTGCCGCGCACCCGCGCTCGGGCCGTTGCTGGCCTGCGAACTGAGCGTACAGGCCATGCGCCGGGTATACCTGCACGCGCTGCCGTCGGCCACGCCGATTCCGCCGCGGGCTTGCGCCTACCTGGCGGGCTACGAGGGCGACCCTCCGGATCCGCGCGCCTGGATCGCCGAGTACCTGGACGGGCATGTCCCGCTCATGCAGGAACTGCCGGGCCAGCGCGAGACCGCCGTATACACGCGCTTCGAGCACAATGTCGCGCTGCCGGGCCGCCCGCTGAACTGGATGCTGCGCAGCCATGCCCTGTTCGATACGGCGCAGGCCCTGGCCCAGGCCCTGGACACCCCGGTGCGGCGCGCACTGCGCGAGCACCGCGCGCGGATGCCGCCAGCCGGCGGACAGGATGAGCATCTGCCCATGCTCGCGCAGCGACGCTGACGCGCACCGCCGACCGCCGCAGCGCCGCGCCCGGCCCCGCCTTGGTCCAGCCGCTGACAAGCCACGCCGACGGGCGCATACTGCGTCCTCGCTTTCCGCCATGCGCCCGAGGCATCCGCCATGGCCCGGGCATCCGCCTGCCACGTCCCACGCAGAGGAACGGCATCATGAGCACGCGCAGCACATCGACGCACGCCGAAGGCCCGGCCATCCAATCACTGGCCAAGGGCCTGCGCATTCTGCGGCTGCTGGCCCAGGACGGCGACGCGGGCTTCGCGCGGCTGCAACGGGACAGCGGCCTGTCCAAGGCCGCGCTGGCGCGCGTGCTGCAGACGCTGGAGCACGAAGGCTGGATCTCCAAGCGCATGGCCGATGGCCACTACCAACTGCGCACGGGCGGCCTGCCGGCGGCGCCCGCCGCGCTCGCCATCGGACAACTGGCGGACCTGGCGGCCACGCCGCTGCGCGAGCTGCACGCCCAGACCGTGTGGCCGTCCGACATCTCCATCTGTACCGGCGCGCACATGCGCATCCTCGAAAGCAACCGCGCCATCAGCCCGCTCACGATCAACTGGCATGTCATGGGCATGCAGGCCCCCAGCATGCTGTGGTCCGCCGCGGGCCGCGCCTACCTGATGGCCTGTCCGGCGTCGGAACGGGGCAAGATATTCAAGAACCTGGGCCAGTCCAGCAGGCGTGAAGACCACGCCATCCAGGACGCCGCCTGGGTCAATGCGCTACTGGCGCAGACCTGTGCGCAAGGCTACGGCAAGCGCGACGCAACGTACCCCAGCCCCGATCAGGTCTTTCACGGGCAGCTCGGCGCCATCGCCGTGCCCATCATGGTGGGCAGGCACGCGCTGGGCTGCCTGAGCCTGGTCTGGATCCTGAGCATGGCATCCGAGGACATGATCGTGCAGCGCTACCTGGCGCTGCTGCGCAAGACCGCGGCAAGCATCGGCACGACCTGCGAACAACATGGCTTCAAGCGGCCGCCCTGGCTGGACCCGAAATACCGCGACGGCTTCATCCAGGCCGGCGCGTGAATCCGCGCACACGCAAGCAAACACTCAAACAAGGGGAGCTGGAAATGGAACCATTCGACGCCATCATCGTCGGCAGCGGAATCAACTCGCTGGTCTGCGCCGCCATGCTGGCCAGACGCAAGCGCCGCGTCTGCGTGCTGGAGCGCGAGGCCGTGCTGGGCGGCTGCATCCGGACCGAGGCGTTGACCGCGCCGGGCTATCTGCACGACACGCTGTCCGCCGCGCATCCACTCTTTGTCACCGGCCCGGCCTACGCCGACCTGGGCGAAGCGCTGCACGGCTTTGGCCTGGCCTACTGCAAGAACGACACACCCACCGGCGTGCTGCTGCCGGATGGCCGCCACCTGATCCTGTCCACCTCGCGCGAAAAGAACATCACGAACTTCGAAGCGCTGGCAGCGGGAGACGGCCATGCCTATCAGGCCGCGATGCAATTCGTGGAGCGCCATTCGGCGCTGATCTTCACGCTGCTGGGCACGGAACTCAAGAGCTGGCCGGCCGCGCGCGCCGTCGCCACGGCGGGCTGGCGCGACGGCTTCGACGCCACCGGCGCGTTCTTCGGCACATCCCTGCGCAGCGGACGCGCCTGGCTGGAGACGTCGATCCGTTCCGACCTGCTGCGCGCCCTGCTGGCGCCCTGGGCGCTGCATTGCGGGCTGGGGCCGGAAAGCGCCATGTCGGCCCTGATGCTGCAGGTCGTGGCGTTCACGCTGGAAGCGGCCGGCATGCCGATGGTGCAAGGCGGCAATGGCCGCACGGTCGATGCCTTCGCGCAGCTCATCGCCGCCAACGGCGGCGCGCTGCACACCGACGCCGACGTCGACCGCGTGCTCGTGCGCGACGGCCGTGCCGTAGGCGTGGCGCTGGCGGACGGGCGCGAGTTCCATGGCCGCGACGTCATCTGCAACGTCACGCCCACGCAGCTCTATGGGCGGCTGCTGCCGGCGGACAGCGTGGCCCCGGACCTGCGCCGGCAGGCCGCCGACTACCGCTACGGCAAAGGCAATATGCAGATCCACCTGGCCCTGTCCGAGCCCGTGCAATGGTGCGCGCCCGAGCTGGCTTCGGTCGGCTACGTGCACATGACGCCCGGCCTGGACGGCGTCGCCCGCGCGGTCGACGAGGCGCAGCGCGGGCTGCTGCCCGCCGAAGGCACGATCTGCGTCGGCCAACCCAGCGCCGTGGATCCGTCCCGCGCGCCCGACGGCGGCGCCGTGCTGTGGGTGCAGTTGCCCGAATGCCCCAGGCAGATACGCGGCGACGCCGCCGGACGCCTGGACGCACCCTCCGACGGCGCCTGGACCGAAGCCATCGCCCAGGCCTATGCCGACCGGATCGTGGCGCGCATGTGCGCGCAGATGCCCAATCTCTCGCGCGCCATCGTCGGCCGCCGCGTGCTGTCGCCCGCGGACCTGGAAAGGTTGAATATCAACCTGGTCGGCGGCGATCCCTATTCCGGGGAGTGCAGCCTGGACCAGTTCATGCTGTGGCGGCCGCTGCCCGGCGCGCGGAACCACCAGACGCCGATCAAGCGCCTCTGGCATATCGGCGCCTCCACGCATCCGGGCCCGGGGCTGGCCGGCACGTCGGGCTTTCACGTCGCGCGGCGGCTGGCCCCGCGCTGATCCCGGCAACGCGGGATACACCGGTAGGTCCGGCTGCCGGACCTGTATCGCTCCGGTCCGTTCCGGCCAAGAATGGCGTGGCACATATGAGGGCGGCACGATCCCGATATCCCATGCAAGCCGCCAAGGAGACCCGTATGACCACGCTCTTGCTTCGCTCCCTTGGCCTGGGCTTGCTGCTGACCCTGGCCGGCACGGCGCATGCCCAGGCGCCCGGCGCCGCCTGGCCCGCCAAGCCCATCCACATCGTGCTGCCTTCCGCCGCCGGCACCGCCGTGGACACGGCCACGCGTGTGATCTTCGCGAAAGTCGGCGAGTCCCTGGGCAAGCCCGTGGTCATCGAGAACAAACCGGGCGCGGACGGCATGATCGCCGCCGCCGCGGCCGCCAAGGCGTCCAGCGACGGCCACGATTTCTTCGTGTCGAACGCCGGCGTCTTCACCATCAATCCCAGCTACCGCGCCAACCTGCCCTATGACCCGGAGCGGGACTTCACGCCGGTCAGCCAGCTGACCACCGCCGTCCTGGTCATCAGCGTCCGCCCTGGCCTGCAGGCGGCCAACCTAGCTGAGCTGGTCGCCCTGGCCAAGGCCAGCCCGGGCCGGCTCACGTATTCGTCCAGCACAGGACGCAGCGGCATCGCCTTCCTGTCCATGGAATTGCTCAAGCAACGCGCCGGCATCGCCATCGAGTGGATCGGCTACAAGGACGACTCGCAAGCCCTGGCCGACTTGATGGGCGGACGCATCGATATCGTGGTGGACCCCCTGGCCACCAGCCTGCCCAACGCCAAGGCCGGCAAGCTCGGCATCATCGCCGTCACCGGCAGCCGGACAGCGCAGCAGATCCCCGACATCAAGACGATCGCGGACAGCGGCTATCCAGGGGTGTCCGGCGATGCCTGGATCGGCCTGTTCGCGCCCAGGGGCGTTTCCGCGGACATCGTCGGCCGCATGGAACGTGAAGTCGCCACGGCGCTGCAGGATCCCGGCGTCCGCTCGCGGCTCTACGAACTTGGGCTGGATCCGGTGGGCGGCAACTCGACGCAGCTCGGCGCGCTGGTCAAGGACGATCGCGCAAAGTGGGCCCGGCTGATCCAGGAGCTCGGACTCAAGCCCTGACGCCTGCGGCTCAACGCCGCCCCCACCGCGCCTCGCGATACACCCAGTGCCCATGCCGCGCCACCCACACCGGCCCGTGGTACACGTACCCTGGCCGCGCCGGCAGCCAGACGCCGGTCACCCAGGCGTGGCGTCCGCCCACCCATTCCCAATGCCCCGGCGCCCAGACATAGCCGACCCGGGGCGGCGGCACCACTTCCACGCGCGGCGGCGGCGGCGCCACGTCGATGCTGATGGCGACGCCGGCTTGCGCGGTCGACGGCGCGGCCAGCGCGCCCAGTGACAGGACGACCGCGGCGCCCGCGGTCAGGACGGCTTTGGCGTAGGTGTTCATGGCGGAATCTCCCTCGAATCTGACAGCGCGCGCCCGCGATGGCGGACGCGGCAGGGCCAGTGTGCGCGCGTGGAATTGTCGAAATGGTTACGCGGCGGGGCGCGGGCGTTTCAGCGCGTTTCCGGGCCAAGGGCGAACGAGATTCCTGGTCCAGGAAAACCACAATGGGCGCCGCGCCGGCGCGCGCGACATCGCAGCCCGCCCCCGGCGCGGCCGTTTAAATTCCGCTCCTTGGACTTAAAGGGAATTCCCCGATACTCCCCTCCAGGACCCGTCGCTACCATTCGCCGCACTTCAGCCTCCCGGCTGACGCGAAAACAGACATATCCCTGCAGTACGGAGACACCATGAAAGCACTGAAACTTGCCGCGGCGGGCGCCGCGCTGTTCGTTTCGTCCTGGAGCGCCCACGCTGGCGCGACGTTCGACAGCATCAAGAACAAGGGCTTCGTCCAGTGCGGCGTGTCCACCGGCGTATCGGGCCTGTCGGCCAACGACAGCAAGGGCGACTGGGTCGGCCTGGACGTGGACCTGTGCCGCGCGATCGCCATCACCCTGTTCGGCGATGCGTCCAAGGCCAAGATCCTGTCCATCAGCGCGCTGCAGCGCTTCACCGCCCTGCAGTCCGGCGAAGTGGATGTACTGACCCGCAACACCACGCTCTCGCTGACGCGCGACACCACGCTGGGCCTGATCGGCGTGGGCGTGAACTACTACGACAGCCAGGGCATCATGGTGAACAAGTCCCTGAACGTCAAAAGCGCCAAGGAGCTGGACGGCGCCACGGTCTGCGTGCAGCCCGGCACCACCACCGAGCTGAACCTGGCCGACTGGTTCCGCTCGCAAGGCATCGCGTTCAAGCCCGTCGTGGTCGAGCGCCTGGACGAGATCATTCGCTCGTTCGCCGTGGGCCGCTGCGACGCCTTCACCGGCGACAAATCCCAGCTGGCCGCCGCGCGCAGCACGCTGGCCAATCCCGATCAGTACATGATCCTGCCCGAGAACTTCTCCAAGGAGCCGCTCGGCCCCATGGTGCGCCAGGGCGACGAGCAGTGGTTCAACATCGTGCGCTGGACCATGTACGCGATGATGGAAGCCGAGGAATACGGCATCACTTCCAAGAACGTGGACGAGATGCTGAAAAGCACCAACCCCAACGTGCAGCGCCTGCTGGGCGTGACGCCGGGCATGGGCAAGAACCTGGGCGTGGATGACAAGTGGGCCTACAACGTCATCAAGCGCATCGGCAACTACGGCGAAAGCTACGAGAAGAACCTGGGCGAGAGCAGCCCGCTGAAGCTGCCGCGCGGCCTGAACGCCTCGTACCGCGATGGCGGCCTGATTTACGGCTGGCCAGTGCGCTAGCGCCACGGCGCCGATGACGGCGCCCACCGCATGCATCGGGACGCCGGCCTTTGCCGGCGTCCCTTTTTTTGACCACTGGAAACCACTGCGGCAACGCGCGCCGTCTATGATGGCTGGGCGCCGAGTCCGCCCAAATGCGTTACTCTCCCCACCCCAACCGATTTCCCGCAAGGAGCCTCTCATGGCAAAAGCCGCCGCCCGCCACATCCTGGTCTCGACCGAAGCCAAGGCCAACGAACTGAAGACCGCCATCGAGAACGGCGCCGACTTCGCCCAGGTGGCGAAGGAAAACTCCAGCTGCCCGTCCAGCCGCGACGGCGGCAACCTGGGCACCTTCGGCCGTGGCGAAATGGTCAAGGAATTCGACGCCGTGGTGTTCAGCGCCCCGGTCGGCGAGGTCCAGGGCCCGGTCAAGACGCAGTTCGGCTACCACCTGGTCGAAGTGACCAGCCGCCAGGACTGAGCCGTCCCGCAGCGACAGCAAAACGCCGCCAGGAGCGATCCTGGCGGCGTTTTTCATTGCGCCCGGCCTATTGCCGCGCCTGGAACAGCGCCGGGTCGAACGGCTCGCGCTGCTCCAGCACGGCCAAGGCGCCGACGATGAGCGCGTACATGCCCTGCGCGAACTCGGCCTCGACCTGGGCCTCTTCGGTGGCGCGGTCCGGCCTGGCGGCGGGCTCTTCCCCCGCCACCGAATACACCGTGTCGGCCACGGCGATGCAGTGGAACGCCACCGTCGCCAGCAGCACGCGCGCCTGGTCCGGCGACACGCCGTAGACGCGCGCGACCTCAGTCTGGTGGCCGTGGATCTTGGCCATCATGGGCTGGGTCGTGACCGACGGGCGCAGCAGGTACGGCGCCAGGCCGGGATGCGTCTTGACCATGTCGCGCAGCGAGATGACCAGCGCGACCAGGTAGTCCCTAAGTTCGGGATGGGTATCGGCGCCGGCATGCGGCACCGGCCAGCGGGTGAAGATCTCCTCGGCCACCATCAGCTTGAGCGCCTCCAGGCTTTCCACCCGCTTGTACAGCGCCATGTGGCTCACCCCGAGCGCGGCGGCGACATTGACGAAGCTGACGTTCGGCAGGCCGACGGCGATGCCGGCATCGGCAATCCGTTCACGCGTGATGGTGCGCGGGCGTCCGCGAGCCGCGGGCGGGGTGTCGGGGGGCATGGAGTCTCCGTGTGATGGGCGGCAACCTGTGGTTCTGCCGCGCCAGCCTCTGAACGGGGAGTTTACTTCGCTGGCCGAATTAGTTTAGTATTCGTAAACTAATTCATCTAATTAGTTCAGATTCTCATTTACGTCTGCGTTTCCATGACTACCCCACCCCAGCCTCCGGGGGGCGACCGGGCGGGAAACCCGCCAATTCCGTATTCCTGGATGCCCCTGTTCCATGAGCGCTCGTGACG
>NZ_JAGTJY010000238.1:0-7844 GCF_018195695.1 Achromobacter sp. Marseille-Q0513
GTGATGCGCGGGTCGGGCTACGGCGCGACGCTGCTGCCCCATGAGGCCACCGCGCCGCAGCCCGACCCGCGCATCACCATGCGGCCGCTGCGCCCCGCGCTGTGGCGTCCGCTGGGCATCGCCCACCGCGCCGGCGATATCGAGCTGGCCACCCGCCACGTGCTGGACGTGCTGTGGGCGCTGCGCGCCGCCGCGACTCCGGCATAAGCTCATGACCGCCCGTTATGGCGGCCGTGCTAAATTTTTGCCCCGCGACCCCGCCCTGCGGGCCGCGAGGAGAGAAAGTTGGATGTTGCATTCAAGCGCTGGCTGGCATCGTTCGCCCCGGCGCCCGTGGGCGCAAGCGCCCGCGAAAAGATCTATGGCGCGCTGGGCGCGCTGATCGGCCTGTTCTGCACCGAATGGGTCGGCCGCCACGCGCTGGGCGAGGCCAATCCCTGGTTCATCGCGCCGATGGGCGCGTCCGCCGTGCTGCTGTTCGCCGCGCCCGCCAGCCCGCTGGCCCAGCCCTGGTCCATCATGGCCGGTAATCTGGTATCCGCGCTGATCGGCGTGGCCTGCGCCCATGCCATTGCGGATCCGGGCCTGGCCGCGGCGGCGGCCGGCTCGCTGGCCATCGCCGCCATGTTCACGCTGCGCTGCCTGCATCCGCCCAGCGGCGCGGTGGCGCTGACCGCCGTCCTGGGCGGCCCGGCCGTGGCCAGCCTGGGCTACGGCTTCGTGCTGTGGCCGGTGGCGCTGAACTCCGTGATCCTGCTGTCCATCGCCGTCGCCTTCAACGGCGCGCTGCGCCGCAACTATCCGCGCCGCCACGCCGAGCCGGCCGCCTCGCATCTGACGCGCGACCCCGCGCCCAGCGCGCGCCTGGGTTTTTCCCGCGCCGACCTGGACCAGGCGCTGAGCCAGCGCGGCGAGCTGCTGGACATCAGCAAGGAAGACCTGGAAGAAATCGTGATGGAAGCCGAACTGCGCGCCAGCGTGCGCCGCTTTGGCGATGTGCGCTGCGCCGACATCATGTCGCGCGACCTGGTCTCGGTGCAGCAGAACGATCCGCTGGACTACGCCATCCGCCTGTACGGCAAGCACCGGCTGCAGACGCTGCCCGTGCTCGACTCCGCCGGACGCTATGCCGGCATGATCGACCAGGCCGACGTGCTGGCGCGCAAGGCCAGGCTCGCGCCGGCGCATGAGGGCCCGGACCTGCTGGTCTCGGACTGCATGCGCTCTGAAGGGCCTTTCGCCACGCCGGAACTGCCGGCCGTGGAGCTTGCCCGTCCCATGGCGGACGGCCTGCATTGCGTGCCGGTGCTGGACGAGGACGGCGTTCTGCGCGGCCTGGTGACGCAGTCCGACCTGGTCGCGGCGCTGTACCAGATGACCGTGACGGCGCCGGCCGGCGCCATCCAGCCGGGGCGGCTGGCCGCCTGAGCGCCAGCCCGCCGAGCGGCGCGGACACGGCGCCTCCGTAGCCCTACGGATGCCGGCCCGCCCGCGCCGCGAGGCATAATGCCCCGGTGAAATTCCCTGCGCGCTACGGCGCATTGCTCTGCTGGTTGCTGCTGTTCGGCCTGGGCGCCGCCTGGATCGGGCGGCAGGACTATCTGCGCCAGTACGACGCCTTTTTCCAGGGCACCAGCATCGCCCAGCGCATGCTGAGCCAGAAGACCGTGCAGCACGAGGCGGTGCTGGCCACGCTGGCCGCCCTGTCGCATCCGCCCGCGCCCGAGCGCCTGTATCCCAGCCTGCGCCCGTCGCTGCCGCAGCTGCTGGGGCTGGGCCAGCTGCGCGACGGGGCCTGGACCGGCAGCCTGCCGCCGCCTACCGGCCTGGACGCCGCCGTGACGCAGGCGCGCACGCTGGGCCGTCCCGTCACGCTGCCGGTGGACGCGGCGCGCTACTGGCTGGTGGCTCCGTCCAGCTGGAGCCTGCTGCTGGACGCGCGCCAGCTGCTGCAGGACGGCGACTTCCCCGACGCGCTGGCCAACCTGAGCCTGTCCATCGGCCCCGAGCCGCTGCGCCTGCTGGCGCGCCAGGACGCCGGTGCGCACGGCTGGACGCTGTCGCTGCAGAAGCCGCTGGGCGCCGCCAGCCAGCCCTTCGCCCTGCGCAGCGAGCGCGTGCTGACGCCTGCCACCTGGCCCTGGGCGCAATGGCTGGCCTGGGCCGCCGCCAGCGCGTTGCTGGTCGCCGGTGCCGCCGCCTGGCGTCGCAGCCGCGCCGAGGCCCTGCGCCAGCGCGAGCAGGCGCGCGTGGCGGCCATGGAACGGCTGGGCACGCTGGGCGAGATGGCCGCCGGCATCGCCCACGAGCTGAACCAGCCGTTGACCGCCATCCTGGCCCAGACCCGCGCCGCCGAACGCATGCTGGACGACGAGGACGAACGGCCCGCCGTGCGCGAGGCCTTGCGGGCCAGCGCCGGCCAGGCCCGCCGAGCGGCCGACATCATCGCCCGCATGCGCGCGCTGGTGCGCCCCAGCGCGCCCGCCGCGCGCGAGGCGCTGGATCCCGATGCCCTGGCGCACTCGCTACGCTTCCTGCGCGAGCAGGAGCTCGCGCGTCAGGGCGTGCGCCTGGCGTGGCGCAACGACGCCCCAGGCGAACGCCCGCTGGGCGACCGCGTGGCGCTGGAACAGATCCTGCACAACCTGGTGCAGAACGCCGTCGACGCGCTGGCCGGCATGCGCGCCGGCGCCGCCGGCCAGGGGCTGATCGAACTGAGCGGCGCGGTGGATGGCGACCACTACCTGCTCAGCGTGCGCGACAACGGCCCCGGCATCGCGCCCGAGGCGCTGCCGCGCCTGTACCAGCCGTTCTACACCACCCGCGCGCAAGGCATGGGCCTGGGCCTGGCGCTGTGCGAGACCCTGGCCGGCGCCATGGACGCGCGCATCGAGGCGCGCAACCTTCACCCCGCCGGCGCCTGTTTCACGGTGCGCCTGCCGCGCGCCGGAGTCCGCCAATGACAACCTCCCCGCCTGCCCACGCGCACGCCCAATCCCCGCTGGTCTACCTGGTCGACGACGACGACGCCGTGCGCGACGCGCTGGCCCTGCTGCTGCGCAGCGTCGGCCTGCGCAGCGTCGGCCACGGCGATCCCGTTGCCTTCCTGGATGCATTGCCGCCCCAGGCCATCGGCTGCGTGGTGCTGGACATCCGCATGCCTGGCATCGGCGGCCTGGACGTGCTGTCGCGGCTGGCGGAGCAATCGGACCTGCCGGTGATCATGCTGACGGGCCACGCCAACGTCGACCTGTGCCGCCGCGCCTTCAAGGGCGGCGCCATCGAGTTCCTGCAAAAGCCGGTGGACGACGATGTGTTCCTGGACGCGGTGCAGGCCGCCGTGCGCGCGCACGTCGCCAGCCGCGAACGACTGTCGCTGACGCAGGCCGCCAGCGACCGCCTGGCGCGCCTGTCTGGACGCGAGCGCGATGTGGCCGCGCGCATCGTCCAGGGCCTGAGCAACAAGGAAATCGCGCGCGAGTTCGAGCTGTCGCCGCGCACGGTGGAAACCTATCGCGCCAACGTCTACGCCAAGCTCGAAGCCGACTCGCTGGCGCAGCTGATCCGCCAGTACGCATCGCTGCTGGATCAGGGCCTGTAGTCACGAAAGCCGCGAAAAGAAAACGTTCATCGGCCCACCCGCGCCGATGCTGCGCGGCGCGCATAGCGCGCGCCCACCCAAAGCTTTGTCTTACGCAGCTCTGAACACGATGCCGCTTGACCCAAAAATATTCCTGATGCTAGCTTTTGCGCGGGCGATGAATGGCGGTGACCGGTGCAGTACATCCGCTGTCGTTTCGTCTCCCACCCTACGACTCGACTACTACACTTAACGGAGAAGGCTATGATCAAATCGATAAAGAAGCAGCTCTCGCGTTTCAGCCGTTCGTCGAAGCTCAAGGCCGCCGCCTGGCGGCCTTACCTTATCTAGCGTGAAGAAAGAACGCCGGGGTTCAAGCCCCGGCGTTCTTTTTTGGCCGCACGTCCACGCCCGGCAGCGGGATAGCGCCTTTCCGCCGGCTCCCTCTTCCTGATCGCCAACCGCTCTCCGAGCGGCGTTGGCCGTGGTTCGTCGCGCCTCGTTCCTGTCATGCCGCGCCCATCCGGACCGCCATGACAGCACTGGATTCCCGCTCGCTCGCGAGCCGGGACGGTCTACACGCGGATGTACGAAATGGACAATAGAACGATCCACTATCACAAGGAAATACGCCGGCTGTTCGACGACCCCAGCCAGCGCGGCGTGTTCCGCATCGACGAGCAAACCGTGGGCGTGACGGACGGCCCTCTGTCGAAAGCCATCCTGGCCGCGCGGCCCATGTACGATTTCGAGCGCATCGTCTTCAAGCCCATCCTGGGCCAGCCGATCGCCAAGGCGACGTTCTCGGCCGTGATGCGCGCGGTCGGGCAGGACGCGCGGCGCGTCGCCGAAAGCCCGCCCGAGCCGGGCCCCAGGCTGGCCGGGCGCTGGCCCGACGCCGGCTACATCTATCTGCAAAAGCGCCTGTACGCGTCGGACCCCTGGCCCATCTTCGCCCTCACCCATCGCGTCGCCAACCGGACCGGCTTGCTCAAGCCGCTGATGGACGGCCTGTCGTCGCGGTTGATGACGCGGCTGCTGCATCGCTACGCGCCCATCAATTCCTCGGCGCTGGCGCAGTTGGTCAGCGAGGCGCCCGACGCCCATGAACGGCGCCGGGCCGTGACGCTATACCGGCGCACCGCCCGCTCCATGTGCATCACGGTGGCCTGCCTGGTGACGAACGCGCTGTGGCTGGCATCCGCCCGCGACGCGCGCGAACGGGCGCGCGACTGCATCACCGAAACGCTGCGCCTGATGCCGCCCGCCTGGATGTACCACCGCAACGCCTGCCAGGAATTCACCGCTGTCGACGCGCGCATCCGCGAGACCGACGACGTGCTGGTCATTCCGCTGATCACGCAGCGCGATCCCCGCCACTGGCCCGACGCCGACGCCTATGAACCGGACCGCTGGCTGGGCGTGAGCAATCCCGAAGCCTCCGACCACTACCTGCCGTTCGGCCATTCGCACGACCGCTGCTGGGCGCGCGAGCTGGTCCTGATGCTGGCCGAGCACACCATCAGGCAGATCGCCATGCAGGACCACTGGACCGACAGCCGCCAGATGTCGGCTCACGTCCCCTTGAAATCGCTGCTGTGCCCGGCGCGCGTGAACGTCGTCGCCGTCTGAACCAGGAGAATCCACCGTGCAATCGATCTACACCGACGCCTCCGTGTACAAGCTGCTCACGCCGCAGGATGACGCGGAACATGCCTTCATGTGCCGGCTCGCCGGCGACGCAACCAGCATCCTGGAGCTGGCGAGCGGCTGCGGCAACCTGGCGGCGCGCCTGGCGCGACAGGCCGACGTCACGGGCGTCGACGCCTCGCCGGAGATGGTGGCGCTGGCCACGCAGGCGCACGGCGACAGGCCGGGCCTGTGCTTTGTCCAGGGCGATATGCGCACGCTGCGGCTGGAGCGCCCGTTCGACCTGGTCATGGCCGTCGACAACGCGCTGCAGCACGCCTGCACGGACGAGGCGCTGTACGCGGCGCTGGACTCGATCAGGGCGCACATGGGACCGCGCTCGCGCGCGCTGTTCCAGACCGGACTGCGCGAGCCCGAGACCATAGATGCGCTGAATCACGCGCGGCAAAAAGTCGGCAGCGCGACCGATGCGTCCGGCGTGACCTTCGAGATCTACGGCACGTCGACGTTCGACCCCGCCACCAGGGTCAACCATCGCGTGTTCGAGATCCACAAGGACGGCGCCAAGGTGTCCGAGCGCACGCTGTCCATGCGCATCCTCGATTCCGCCGCGCTCCAGCAGGCGCTGGCGCGCGCCGGCTTCAGCATCGCGCGCGCGTTCGACGAGTCGGGCCGGGAAGTCGAGCCGCAAGCCCGGCCCGGCCCCACGCACGCCGTCCGCACCTACGAGTGCCGCGCCGGATAGGAACGCCCCGCGATCCTCGACGCGCTGGCGACGGCAGGCCATCCGCCTGCCGCGCCAGGCCTGCCTCCGTAGCGCTACGGAGGTCCGGGCGTAGTCGGGCGTATACCGGCGCGCGGCGCTTTTGGCCACACTGTCCGCACCTGATCACACAACGTAGAAAGGACGCAGACATGACCCGATTCCCGCTCGCCGCGCTGGCCCTCGCCTCCACCCTGGCCGCCGGCATGGCCCAGGCCGCCGTGCTCACCGAAAGCAATATCTCCACCACCGACGCGCAGAAGCTGGCCACGGCCAGCGTCGCCGCCTGCCAGGCCAAGGGCTACAACGTCAGCGCGGCGGTCGTCGACCGCGCCGGCGTGCTCAAGGCCTTCGTGCGCGCCGACAACGCCGGCCTGCACACCGTCGAGGCCAGCCGCGCCAAGGCGTTCACCTCGGTCTCGGCCAAGTCGCCCACGCTGGCCATGATGGAAAACGCGCAGAAGAACCCCGGCGCCGCCAACCTGACGGACATCCCCGGCTTCCTGCTGCTGGGCGGCGGCGTGCCGGTCAAGGCCGGCTCCGCCGTGATCGGCGCCATCGGCGTGGCCGGCGCGCCCGGCGGCCACCTGGACGCGGAATGCGCCGACGCGGCGCTGGCCGAGAACGCGGCGCTGTTCAAGTAAGCACGCGCGCGTGCGGGCACCGCGCCCGCGCGCCTGCGCCACGAAAACCGGCTAGCGTAGTCCCCCGCCTGCCGGTTTCCCGACTTCTGCCGCCAAGACCGCGCCACGGCGCGACTCCTTCGCTACAATAATAGGAACGATTCCCATTATTTTCCAGGCTTGGAGTTACCGTGTCTTCCGGCGATCTGTCAGCCCCGCATGCCGTTGAATCGCTCTATCAATCGCATCACGCCTGGCTGAGATCCTGGCTGCGCCGCCGCCTGCGCGACGATCACGACGCGGCCGACCTGGCGCAGGACACCTTCGTGCGCCTGATGGTCTCGCGCGACGGCCACGCGCTGCGCGAACCGCGCGCCTTCCTGGCCCGCATCGCCCACGGCCTGGTCGTCAACCTGTGGCGCCGCCGCGATCTGGAACAGGCTTACCTGCAGGCGCTGGCGCAGCGTCCCGAGGCCTGCGCCCCGTCGCCGGAGCAACGCGCGCTGGTGCTCGAAGCGCTGCTGGAAATCGACGCCATGCTGCACCGCCTGCCCGGCCGCGCCCGCGAGGCCTTCCTGCTGGCACAGCTGGGCGGCCACACCTATGCCGACATCGGCCTGCGGCTGGGCGTGTCCGAGCGCATGGTGAAGAAATACATGGCCCAGGCCATGCTGCAATGCCTGCTGATCGGCCAAGGCCTGCAATGAGGGCCGCCGCCCGCTCCAGCCCCGACCGCCAGGCGCTGGAAGCCGCCTCGGAATGGTTCGCCCGCCTGCGCGACGACCGCGCCGGCGCCGACGAGACCCGGCAATGGCAGGCCTGGCTATCCGCCTCGACGCTGCACCGTCAGGCCTGGGACGCCGTCATGGCCGTCAGCGCCCGCTTCGACGCCATTGCCGGCCAGGCCGAGCTGGACGCGCTGACCCGCGCGGGCCAGGGCCGTCGGCGCGTGCTGCGCGCCGTCGCGCTGTTGGCCGGCGCCGGCGGACTGGGCGCGGCCGCCTGGACCCAACCCGTCACCCGGCGCCATCTGGCCGATCTGCGCACCGACGTGGGCCAGACCCGCCAGGCCAGGCTGCCGGATGGCTCGCGCCTGTGGCTGGACACCGCCAGCGCGGTCGACCTGCGCTTCGACGCCCATGTCCGCCGCGTCGTGTTGATCGACGGCCAGGCCATGATCGAAACCCAGCCCGACGCCACGGCCCCCGCCCGCCCCTTCGTGCTGGAC
>NZ_JAGTJY010000239.1:0-7832 GCF_018195695.1 Achromobacter sp. Marseille-Q0513
GGCGGCGACCACGTGGCTGCTGTTGAACGAGGGCTATGCGGCGACCACGCTGGAAGCGGTGGCGCGGCGCGCCGGCATGGCCAAGAAGACCGTGTACCGCCATGCCAGCGACCGCGAGGACCTGGTGGCCCAGGTCGTGCGCGGCTGGACCGACGGCTTCGCGCCGGTGATGGCGCAGGACGTGGCCACCGTCGACGAAGTGATGCCGGCGCTGGCGCGCGTGCTGCAGGCTATCGCCGAGCGCGTGCTGTCGGCCGATGCGGTCGGCATGTTCCGTCTGCTGACGGCTGACTTTCCGGGCCGCGACGCGCTGCTGCGGGCCTACCAGGAGAACGGCATCGAACGCGGCACGGCCATGCTGGGCGCCTGGTTCCAGCGCCTGGCCAGGCGCGGGCTCATCCAGGCGAGCGAGCCGCGCGCGGTGGCCGGCCTGCTGCTGTCGATGGTGATCGCCGAACCGCTGCGCGCCATGGCGCTGGGGCTGACGCCGCCGTTGCCGGAAAGCTCGATCGATGAACGCATACAGGCCTGCCTGGCCCTGTTCGCGGGGGACGGCAAGGTCTTCGCGCTGCGCGCCGCGTGACGCGGTCCACGCGCCGTTCGGCCTGCCGCGAGGCTGGCGCGGCGATTTGGCAAAGCGCGCGCATGGCGATACCCTGAATAGGCAACGGCGCGTTCACGAGACGCGCCGCGGGCATTTTTCTCTAATCATTCGAAGGAGCAGAAACCCATGGCCAAGCAACTGAATGAGAAGACCGCCAAGGCCGCCAAGGAACGCCGCAAGCGTCCGCTGGCCACGCCCACCGATCTGTCGTCCGCCGCCACGCGCGACATCTCCGCCGCGCTGAACCAGATCCTCGCCGACGTGTTCGCGCTATACCTGAAGACCAAGAATTTCCACTGGCACGTCAGCGGTCCGCACTTTCGCGACTATCACCTGCTGCTGGACGAGCAGGGCGACGAGCTGTTCGCCATGACGGACCCGCTGGCCGAGCGCATCCGCAAGATCGGCGGCACCACGCTGCGCTCCATCGGCCATATCGGCCGCACCCAGCGCATCCAGGACAACGATGCCGACTACGTGCAGCCGCTGGACATGCTGGCCGAGCTGCGCGAGGACAACAAGCTGCTGGCGGCCTCGCTGCGCGAGGCGCACAACGTCACCGACGAGCACCGCGACATCGCCAGTTCCAGCCTGATCGAGAACTGGATCGACGAAACCGAGAAGCGCACCTGGTTCCTGTTCGAGGCCAGCCGCCGGGGCGACGGCACCGGGCATTGAGCGCCGGGCCGCCGCCGTCGCGGCCTAGAACGAGGCCGTGACCGTGGCGTAGTACGCGCGGCCCGGTTCGTTGTAGGTGGCCGCGCCCGCTTCACCCGAGTTGCCCTCGCGGTAGAGCTTCTTGTCCAGCAGGTTGCTCACGCCCACGCGGAAACGCAGGTGCTTGTTCACCTCGTAGCCGGCGCTCAAACCAACCAGCGCGTAGGGGCTGCGGCTTTCCAGGCCGCGGCCCGTCACGGTTTCGCCGCGACGCAGGTTCATCGTCGGCGCGGTCTGCTTGCCGTAGTAGGCCACGTTGGCCTGGAACGACAGCTGCTCGGTGGCGAACCAGTCCAGCGTCGAATTGACCGTGTACTTCGGGATGATCGACAGCGGCTCGCCGTTGTCCTTGCGCTTGCTCTGGATCATGTAGGTGAAGTTGGTGTTCCAGTCCAGGTTCGATGCCAGCGGGATGAACAGATTGCCTTCCACGCCCTCGACCACGGCCTTGCCGGAATTGGTCCACTTCAGCACGCGCGCGCCGTTGGACAGCCGGTAGACATAGTCGGTGCCGGCCACGATCTTGTTCTTGTAGTCGTTGCGGAAGTAGGCCGCGCTGACGCGCCAGGTGCCCGGGTCGTACTCGAAGCCGATTTCCTTGTTCACGCTGGTCTCGGGCGACAGGTTCTCGTCGCCGACCAGGTAGCAGCCGTTGCGGTTCACTTCCGAGGACAGGCAGCCGTAGCCGCGGCTGTACATCAGGTAGTTGGGGTTGGACTGGTACAGGTTCGGCGCCTTGTAGGCGCGGGCGATGCCGCCCTTGATCTTGAAGGCGTCCGTGACCTTGTAGGCCGCGTTCAGGCTGGGGCTCCAGTTGCTGCCGAACTTGCTGTTGTGGTCCAGGCGCACGCCCGGCGTCAGCGTGGTCCGTTCGCCGGCCTCGATGTTGTCCTCGACGAACAGCGCGTAGCTGTTCTGCGTGGTCTTGGGATCGCGGTTGCCGGTGGCCACGCCATTGATCACGCCGCCGCTATAGGTCTGGCGCAGGCTGCCCGGGTCTTCCAGCGATTCGCGCAGCCATTCCACGCCCACCGTGGCGACCTGCTCGAAGCCCAGGTGGAAGGGCAGGTTGACTTCGCCCGCCGCGCGCAGGTTCTTCAGCCGCGAGGTCTGCCAGCCCTGGTCCAGCGGGCCGCCCTCGGTGGCGCCAGCCAGGCCTTCGCGCTGGCGCGCGTTGCGGGTGTAGTCATAGGACACCGAGGTGCGCGAGGTGCCCCAGTCCCACTTGCCGCGATGGGTCAGGCCCAGCGTCTCGCGGTACAGCGCGTTGGTTTCCTTGCCGTACAGCGTGTCGCTGAATTCCGAGGTGGAGTTCAGCATGGTGTCGCCGGCGTACAGATTGCCCTGGCGGCTGAAGGCCGCCTCGAAATCCAGCGTGTTGCTGGCGTTCGGACGCCAGGAGAAGACCGTGTTCAGGTCCTGGTTGATCACGCCCTCGCGGCCGGCCGACTCGGCCTTGCCGTCGGCGTTCATCGCGGAATTGCCGGCGTTGATGTTGCGGGCGTCGGCGTTGGTCTTGTTGTAGTTGCCGTACAGGCGGAAGCTGAGCGTGTCGCTGATCGGGCCGCTCAGGCGCAGGCCGACGCGGTTGGTATTGCCTTCGTCGCTGTTCTCGGGCTGGTTCAGGTAGTAGGTGACCGAGCCGCTGAACTTGTCGGAAGGGCGCTTGGTGATGATGTTGACCACGCCGCCCATCGCGCCCGAGCCGTAGCGCGCGGCGGCGGGGCCGCGCAGCACTTCGATGCGTTCCACTTCCTCGGCCGGCACCCAGTTGCTGTCGCCGCGCGTGTCGCGGTCGCCGTCCCAGCCGTAGCGCACAGAGTTGCGCGACGAGGCCGGCTTGCCGTCGATCAGGATCAGCGTGTTCTCCGGGCCCATGCCGCGGATGTCGATCTGGCGGTTGTTGCCGCGCGAGCCGCTGGCGCTGTTGCCGGTCAGGTTCACGCCGGGTTCGCGGCGGATGATGTCCGACAGGTCGTTGACCGGCGGACGGCGCGCGATTTCCTCGGCCGTGATGACGGACACGCCCAGCGCCTCCTTGACTTCTTCCTCGGCGGTGCCGAGCACCTGCACGGCGGACATCTGCTGGATTTGCGAGGGATCCTGCACCTGCGTGGCTTGCTGGGCGCCGGCGGCGCCCGCGTACAGGGCGCAGAGCAGGGCCGCCGCCGCGTAGTTCAGGGGTGGGCTCGATAGGGACACTTTCTTCTCCGATTGCTGCGGGGCTGGTTCGCCCGGGGTCGAGTGGCGTTTGCGCAACGGACCGGCCCGCGGCCTGCCCAAGCGTTACCACTCATGATTTAATGAGAACGATTGTTATTAACAGCGACCAGGATTATGTCAGTGCGCAGGCCGAGCCGCCTTTGCGGCGGCACCACAAGCGTTTGCGATATCCCCAATACGCCCCATCCCGAGGCGCGGCCGGCGCCGGCGAGCCGGGCGGCGTCCATTCACGAGGTGCGCCACTACCAGGGCGTCGCCTCGCCCCATGCCGCCAGCGCGCCGCTGCTGGACGGCTTGTGCGAGGTGTCGGCGCTGTCGGCGGGCATGTGGCTGCGCCGCGTCGACGCGCGCGATCTGCATGGGGCCAGCGTGCGCATGCCGCTGCGGCCCGGGCTGCATGTGGCGCTGGTGGTGGGCGGGCAGGTCAGCGTGGAGGCCGGCGGCCAGCGGCTGCGGCTGGGGCCGGACGGAGAGGGCGCGGTGCGCGGCCTGTTGCTGTCGGCGGCAAGCCCGGACGTGGTGCTGCGGGAATCGAGCCGTGGCGACACCGAGCGCACCATCGCGCTGCACCTGGAGCCGCCATGGCTGGAACGGCATCTGCGCGTCGGCGATGGTCCGGGAGTGGGCGGGTTCATCCGGCGCCACCTGGCGCTGCACACCTGGCAGGCGTCGGCCCGGGCGCTGGCGCTGGCCGCCGAGATGCTGCGCCCGCCGCCCATGTCGCCGGCGCTATGGCGCCTGTATCAGGCGTCCCGCGCGCTGGACATCGTGGTGGAGGCGCTGGGTCAGGTGGAAGGCGGCCAGGGGGGCGATGCGGTCGCGCTCAGCCAGCGCGACCGCCGGCGCATGGCAGAGGTGCGCGCGCTGCTCGATGGCGGGCAGGCCGATGGCTGGTCGCTGAGCGATATCGCTGCCCGCGCCTGTGTCAGTGTCAATACCCTGCAACGGCACTTTCGCGCCATGTGGGGCACCACCGTGGCCCAGTACCAGCGCGACGGCCGGCTGGACCGCGCGCGACTGGCGCTGGAACGTGACGGCGCCAGCGTGGCCGACGCCGCGTGGCTGGCCGGCTACGGCAGCGCCGCCAATTTCGCCACCGCGTTCCGGCGCCGCTACGGCGTGTCGCCGGGCCAGTTGCGCGCGCGCCGCTGAGACGCCGCGCGGCCGCCCGGGACGCCTATCCGTTCAAGGGGCCGGCATCCGGCGCGCGCCGGCCGGAGCCGCGCCCGTCACGGATACACCAGGGCGGGCTTGTCCTGGTAGCGCGCCGGGAAGACCTTGGCCAGGTTCTCCACCTTCGGCACGTCGTTGACCATGATGTACATGCTGTACGGATGGCGCACCAGATAATCCTGGTGGTAGTCCTCGGCGCGATAGAAGGCCTTGAGCGGCTCGATCGTGGTGGCCATCGGCTTGCCGTAGACGCCCGCGCGGTTCAACTGCGCGATATAGGCCTCGGCCACCTGGCGCTGGCCGTCGCTGGCGGGAAACACGGCGGAACGGTACTGGGTGCCGGTGTCCGGACCCTGGCGGTTGAGCTGGGTCGGGTCGTGCGCCACCGAGAAATAGATCTGCAGCAGCTGGCCGTAGCTGACCTGGGCCGGGTCGTAGGTGATCTCCACGGCTTCGGCGTGGCCGCTGCGGCCGCCGCTCACCGTGTCGTAGTTGGCGGTGGACGCCTGTCCGCCCGCGTAGCCCGAGACGGCCGAGCTGACGCCCTTGACGTGCTGGAACACGGCCTGTACGCCCCAGAAGCAGCCGCCGGCCAGCACGGCCTTTTCTTGCGCGGCGCTGGCGGGCGCGTCTTGCGCCGGAGGCGGGATCAGGACGGCGGCCTCGGCCGCGGCGGCAATGCCGGGCAGCGTGGCGGCGAGGGCGCAGGCGGCCGTCAGCAGGCCGGGAAGTTTGCGCGACAGGAATGAGGCAGGCATGGCGATGGATCCTATGGTTGGGTAGCGGGGCGGCGCGCGTGTTTCAGGTCTGCGCCGTGAAGCGCAGCGCGACGCCGTTCATGCAGTAGCGCAGCCCGGTGGGGCGCGGGCCGTCGTCGAACACGTGTCCCAGGTGGCCGCCGCAGTTGGCGCAATACACCGCCGTGCGGACCATGCCGAAGGTGCGGTCCTCGATTTCGCCCACGGCGTCCGGCAGGGGCTGCCAGAAGCTGGGCCAGCCGGTGCCGCTGTCGAACTTGCGGTCCGACGAGAACAGCTTGTGGGCGCAGCCGGCGCAGGTGTACAGGCCCTTGCGGTGCTCGTTGTTCAGCGGACTGGAATAGGGCCGTTCGGTGGCCTCGCGCCGCAGCACCTCATACTCCTCGCGGCTGAGCCGTTCGCGCCATTGCGCGTCGCTGAGCGCATAGGGAAACGATGCGGCGGCCGGCTGCGCGGCGCGGCTGCCCAATGCGGGGGCCAGCGCGGCGGTCAGCGCCGCCGCCGCGCCCGTGCCCAGGAAGCGTCTGCGTCCCAGTGTCATGGCTTGCTCCTTGCTTGTATCGCGGGACCGGCCGGCGCCTGGTCGTGGCGCGTCCGGGCCGGTCCCGCTCCATGTCGGTGATGGCGCGCGTCGCACGCGCCGGCTGGCTTACTTGGACATGCCATCCTTGCTCATGCCGTCCTTGGACATGCCGCCTTTCGACATGCCATCCTTCGACATCCCGTCCTTCGACATTCCGTCCTTGGCCATGCCGCCCTTGGACATGCCATCCTTCGACATGCCGTCCTTGCTCATGCCGTCCTTGGACATCGCATCGTTGGCCATGCCGTCCTTCTTCATGGCGTCCTTGCCCATGGCGTCCTTGGACATGCCGCTTTTCTGCATGCCGTCCTTGCTCATGTCATCGGCGGCGTGCGCGGCGACCGCGCCGAAGGCCAGGCACAGGGAAAACGCGGCGGTGGTGAGAGTCTTCATGATGATTTCCTTCAATGGTGATGAGTGCGGGAGAAAAAGAGCGAGATCCACCTAGCTGCCGCCGAACCAGTTGTAGCCCTGGTCCTCCCAGTAGCCGCCCGGGTAGGTGTTGGTGACGAAGATCGCCTGGATATGCTTGGGGTTCTTGTATCCAAGCTTGGTGGGCATGCGCAGCTTCATCGGGAAGCCGTATTCCGGCGGCAGGGTCTTGCCGTCGTAGTTCAGCGCCAGAATGGTCTGCGCATGCAAAGCGGTGGGCATGTCGATGCTGGTGTAGTAGTCGTCGGCGCACTTGAAGCCCACGTAGCGCGCGCTCAGGTCGGCGCCGACGCGCTTGAGAAAGGCCGAGAACGGCACGCCGCCCCATTTGCCGATGGCGCTCCAGCCCTCGACGCAGATGTGGCGCGTCACCTGGTCGATCTGCGCCATCTGCCGCAGCTCGTCCAGCCGCCACTGGCGCCTGTCCGCGACCAGGCCGCTGACTTCCAGGCGGAACGATTCCTCGTCCACGTGCCGGACCTCGTCGATGCCGTAATAGGCATTGAACGGAAACGGCCGCGTGATCATCGATTCCGGATAGGTGGGCGCGAGCTTGTTGGGGTCGAACAGCCAGGCCTGCACGCGGTCGTTCCAGCGCGAGACGACGCCCAGCGCCTTTTCCGCGCTTTCGTTGTCCGACAGCGAGCAGCCGGACAGCATGGCCAGGCCGCCCAGCGTCAGTCCGCGACTCAGGAAGGCGCGGCGGGCGGGCGCGTCCAGGCGACGCTCCACCAGGCGCGAGGCTTCGCGCAACACGGCCGGGCCGTCGATGCCGGGCAGGGACAGGGGTTTGCGGGGCTTCACGTGGGACTCCTTACTTTCCGCGGATCATGGCGAGCAGGCTGCGCGGCACCAGCGCCACCATCGCCAGGTGGACGACGACGAAGGCGACCAGCAGCACCATCGCATAGAAATGGATATGGCGCGCCATCTCGTAGCCGCCCAGCAGTTCGCGCAGCACGCTGAACTGCACCGACTTCCACAGCACCAGCCCGGACAGCACCAGCACCGCGATATCCAGCATCACGAACAGATACGCCAGCCGCTGCACCTGGTTGTAGCGGCGCGGATCGGCGTGCGAGAGACGGCCGCGCAGGGCCGAGCCCAGGTCGGCGAGCACGCCGCGCGGGCTCAGGGGGAAGAATTTGCGGCGCAGCCGGCCGCTGGCCAGGTTCAGCGCCAGGTATGAAAGACCGTTCAGGCCCAGCAGCCACATGCCGGCGAAATGCCATTGCAGGGCGCCGCCCAGCCAGCCGCCCAGCGTGTAGTCGCGCGGGAAGCTGAAGTCGTAGAGCGGCGAAGCGTTGTAGATGCGCCAGCCGCTGGCGATCATCACCAGCAC
>NZ_JAGTJY010000023.1:0-53125 GCF_018195695.1 Achromobacter sp. Marseille-Q0513
CCCCTGGCGCTGGCACTACCTCGGAGGGAGGGCTGCCCCCCGGAGGCTCATCTAACAATGTTAGAGCGTCACCCTCTCCAAATCCTGTTGCAACACCGCGCCCCTCAGCCAGCGAGAGCGGCGGAGGCACGAACGGCTCTTCCGTCGACCTAGAGCACATTGAATCCCTTCTTGAGCGGGTTGCCCGGCCGGATGAATGGCCTGTCGTTCAAAGGGTAGTAGCGCGCGCCAAACAAACCTTCACGGGGTAATCGATGTCACAGCACCATCCGCAAGAGGAACAAGCGCTCAAGACTGCCAGGTTTCTACTAGACGTGGGGCATTCCAAGGCAGATGTGCTGTCCAACGCGCTTATTCCGCCACACCTCAGGCAATGGGTGGAGGACCGTCTGGAGGAAGAGTCGAACAGAACCTTCGAGCGGGCCCGTGTCATATCAATGGCCGAAGAGTCTACAGATTGGCTCGCGGGGATAGACCGTAGCGAGTGGCACTATTGGCCAAAGCTACGGTCGTATCTCCTTGGCATCAAAGGGTGGCCAAAGGATACTGTCACGTCGTTGGACGACGCGTCGGACCGCATATTGCGGGAATTAAGGCCCCCCTCAACAAGCGAGTTCGACGTCCGTGGACTTGTTCTCGGTTACGTGCAAAGCGGCAAGACCGCGAACTTCACCGCCCTCATTGCCAAGGCGGCCGACGCTGGCTACAGGTTGGTGGTCGTCTTTTCGGGCATCGACAACGGGCTGCGGCGGCAGACACAGATTCGCCTCAACCGTGAGCTTACAGGCAACCCGGCCAATCCTCCTGACGCGGTGCGAATGCCACCGGTTGGCAAGCAGTGGCATCAGTTCACGACTGATGACCTCCAGGGGGACTTCCATGCTGGTCGAGCAAACCATGCCGCACTTCAAGGGTCGCAGCCTGTCCTTTTGGTGGTCAAGAAGAATGGGCCGGTACTTCGACGCTTGCAGAGCTGGTTCCAATCCGCACCAGAGGACGTCCGCTCCACCTTGCCTGCTTTGTTCATTGACGACGAGGCAGACCAAGCAAGCGTTGACTCACGGGGCAGCTATCAGACACAGGAAGAATTCAACACTGACGACCCTGACTACGAGCAGCCGGCGGTAATTAACGGCCTCATTCGAGTACTAATAGGCATGTTCGCCCGGAGAGCGTATGTGGCCTACACCGCAACACCCTTTTCAAACATCCTCATCCCCCACGATACGTACGACGGCACAGCCGGAGCCGACCTTTATCCAAAAGATTTCTTTATCGACCTGCCTAAACCCCGTGGCTACTTTGGAACGGACGAGTTTTTTGGACGTTTTGACCCCATTGACGAAACAACAATAGATGGCCTCGACGTCCTGCGAATAGTCTCGCCGGAAGAGGTCGCGTCCTTCGTCCAGGACAACGAGCTAGCGCCGAGCGTCGACCAAGCATTGCATGCATTCATTCTCGGCGGAGCGGCACGTGCGTTGCGAGGAAAGCCAGACGCCCCCTGCACCATGCTCGTTCACACGAGCCAACGCATAGCAGACCAGCGACCGACCAAGTTGCTGATGGAGGAGCGGTTCAGAGAACTTCGAGATGAATGGCGCTACAGCCGCAAAAGCGGCATTCGCACCCGTCTAGCTGGCCTTTGGACGAATGATTTTGTGCCTACTACTTCAGGGATTCCTGGACGATCACAGCATACCTTCGAAGAGCTGGAGCCGTTTATCGGGCCATTTCTCGAGGCTGTCGTGGTTCGGGAAATCAACAGTGACATGGGCGAGGTCCTGGACTATGAACGAGAGCCGTCCCTCAAGGCAATTGCAGTGGGTGGCAATCGCCTATCGCGGGGTCTCACGCTTGAAGGACTGTTGGTCAGCTACTTTGCCCGCCGTTCGCCCCAGTATGACACGCTCCTCCAGATGGCGCGGTGGTACGGATACCGAGGCGGATACGAGGACCTCACCCGCATCTATACGACAGGATTACTTGCGGACTGGTTCTCGCACTTGGCTTTAGTAGAGCATCGACTCCGCCAAGATATGCAGGTTTACGAACAGAGCCCTGGGCTGACGCCGCGCGATGTTGGAATGCGGATATTGCAGCATCCAACGATGCAGGTGACGAGCGCACTCAAGCGCCGCAACACGACCTCAAGCGTCATCACTCAGTCTTACTCTGAGCACCTGGAGCAGACTGTCAAGTTCCCCCTACAGGTCGAAGACCGCTTGGCAGTACTGTGCGAACGAAATCGACAGGCTACACGTGAATTTCTTGCCGGCCTTGGTAGCGCTCAGCGTTCAACGGGGTTCGGGCCAATGTGGATCGAGGTGTCTGCGGCTGCAGTAGTCAATTTTCTGAGGTCCTTTGCCGTCGACTTTGAGCTGAGCAGTCTCTCACCGGAACTCATCGCCGCCTGGATTGAACGGCAGAACACCGAGGGCGACCTAGTGAACTGGACCATCGCAGTTCGCGGGCGTGACAAGGCGAACGACAAATTAGGAGCGGCAACTTGGTTGCCAGACGGCACTGCCCCTGTCTGGAATATTGGGCGCACTCGGCTCAAGGGGACCAATTCGCTCGGGGTCATCACGAGCTCAGGTGATGAAGCGCTCGGGCTTACAGCTGACGAAGTTGCCTCTATGGAAAAGAAGCTCAGCGATGGGGACGAGAAAGACCGCAATCGCGCTGCGCGACTGTCCCGCTCGTCCAAATGCGGTCTCTTGCTCTTGTATCCCATAAGCAAGTACTCAGGGCGTGACGACACTCCTCTTGGCAAAGCGCGGGAGCCTATCTATGACAACCCTGACAGCCCAACTGCCCGCGACCTAATTGGCTTGGCGCTTTCATTTCCGAGGACAACGAAGGCAGGACCGTCAGAGGCTTACCTTGAGGGCACTTCAAGATGGCGACCAGTCTTGTAAGTCAGAGCACGCTCGCACTTCGCTGGGATCTCCTGGAGGAACAGGCGCCAACAGGTGAACGGCTCACGGCACGCTTGGCTGCTCCGGATGTTCGCGATGACGTGTTCATCGCCGTGGATGCAGAGTGCCAACGATACGTTTTAGTGGGCGTGCCACAGGGCGAGCCGCATGAATTGGCTGAGCGAACAAGTAAGGGCATTGCAGTTCAAACCGTCGATATGAATATCGGCGAGGGCGAGCGTTCCTTTTTTGTCGAAGTTGCATGTCTGGAAGCGCAGGGACATGCGGCTCTCGATGTGGTTGTTCGAGAGCTTGTACAGGCATTAAATGCTGGAGCAAGCATTGGCCGCGTTCGACTTGTGCAGAACATCTTGGCTAAGTGGCGGAGGTTCTGGTCTGGCGTTGACCAAGGCGTCCTCTCGAGGGAACAACAGATTGGCTTATTCGGAGAACTATGGTTTCTTTCACGTTGGCTGACCCCGTGTGTTGGCCCCGCGCGCGCGACGGGCCTTTGGCGTGGTCCCGGTGGAGCAAGAAATGACTTTGAGACACCGGGCCTTGGCATCGAGGTAAAGACAACGGGTAGACAGGACGCTGCCTATTCAATTCACGGATTGGAACAACTCCTCGAACCATCTGGCGGCGCACTGCTGTTGTTCTGCTTGGCAGTTCGAGACGAGTCGAGTGGTGTCGAATCACTGCCACAACTTGTGGCGGAGTTGCGCGAACAACGGCTCCAGGATTTCACCGCTCTATCCATGCTCGACTCCATGCTCTATGCATCTGGATATGATGATCAGCACAGCATGGAATACGCAAAATTGAGACTCCGGGTTCGTTCAGAAGGACTGTATAGGGTTCAGCCGGGCTTTCCCCGACTGGTGCCTGCCGCCATTGTTGACGGTGTGCCGCCAGGCGTGACTACGGTCAACTACGAACTGCATCTTGATGCCGCGGCACCTTGGCTTGTGGCAGCAGCGCCAAGTGCGGCAATGCTGCTCTTGAGCGATTTCATCGAGCGATGACTCATGGCCGACGTCTTCGACCGCGCCAAGCGCTCGGCTGTGATGGCGAAGATTCGTGGCACCGGAAACAGGTCTACAGAGCTGGCCGTGGCCCAAGGCTTTCGGTCTGCTCACATTACAGGGTGGCGGCGCCACGTAACCTTTACCTTCCGTATACAAGTGCCACCGGGCTCCACCGCTGCTGGTAACACTCAGATAGTCAGGGTTCGACCCGACTTCATCTTTCGCAAAACGCGACTTGCGATCTTCGTCGACGGTTGCTTCTGGCATTGCTGCCCGATACATTCGAAAATACCGGAGAGCAACAGATCATTCTGGGAACCAAAGCTGCAGGCAAATGTTGCAAGGGACCGGCGAGCGACTCATTTAATGCATGGCGCGGGGTGGGGCGTTCTACGATTTTGGGAGCATGAGCTTCGGGATATGGAGCATTTTTTAGAAAATATAAAGCGCCACCTCAAGGCAACTCAGCTGCCACTTTGAGGCCTATGAGCGGTCCTAGGCCTCATCATCACGACTGAAATAATTTTTGGCAGCCTGCCTTAGACGACCGTGATTCTCAGGCCAGAAAAATGAGTAATTGGCAAAGCCACAAAGAAATATAAGTAGCCATCAGACAGGCCGAGGCAATCTCATCTTGACAGGTAAACCTAAATAACAAGCGGGCAACAATGCGACAACAGTTTGCCGATTAGATCAGTTCTCTGCGTCAGCAACGCGCGTAAATTCATCCTTTAGACGGGCGGGTGCCCGGAAAAGTATAAGTGCAATGGTTCGCCGGAAGCCTCCTGTTCCTCTGCCTAGAGGAATTTGTAGCCTCGAACCCTCGTCAAAAGCTAAGAACCATCGCGCACCCGTCTTCACCTGCGGCAACAAATCATTAAATCGAAAACTATCTCGCCGATTTGCTTAGCCAACAGCGGAGGGACCGCATTGCCGATTTGGCCATATTGTTCAGTTCGACTTCCTTCGAAGAAGTAGTTATCTGGGAAAGTCTGCAAGCGGGCCGCCTCTCGTGCCGTCAGGCTACGACACTGCCCGGGATCGGGGTGGATGTAGTAGTGCCCATCTTTCTTGATATGGGCCACCACTGTAGATGATGGAAATTTTCCCATTTGGACGCGAAAACGATCCTTGAATGGAATAGTTTCATCGTCCACGTTCAGATGATCGGGTAGCAATTTCGGCGGAAAATCATGGAGGTTCGGGGCATATTTCTCTGTTGCAGCAAAGCATGCTGCGAACATGTATCGATGCAAATCCGATCGCATGTGGCTACGGGTCTCGTGATGCAAGACGCCACCAAGCCTCGGGTCCAGATACCAATCCTGCAAACTCTGAGGCATGAAGCCGCCTGGTGAAACCTCTGCTTCCACAAAACACGCACCATAGGTCGTCAGCTTCTCAGCCCTTTTGATGAACTTGTCCATAGCAGTTTCGATAGCGACACGCGACGGATCCCTCCAACCTTTGAGCGCTTGGGGTGACTTACGAACTGCGGCGACCCATGTGTCACGCGAGTCGGGCTCTTTCGACAAACGACTGCGCAAAGGTGGCAGACCAGCTAACGCAGCGCTCACCCCAACCTTCTTGGATACCTTACGAAGCAGAAAAGACGCGGGCCGTTCTTTCAGTGCCGAAGTCGCTTCTGCTACGTCCGAACGGATGCCAAAAAGGATCACGCGATGCCGACTTTGCGGAATGCCATAGTCATCCGCTTCAATCACATAGTCGTTAGGCTCAAGTTCATTGACAGATTTTTGGACAACGAACGATCGAATTTCATATTTCAGGTCAGTCCGAGGCCCTTTCAGATCGGAAAGAATTTGTTCAAAAATTCGCTTTCCGGAGTTGGTGGAATTGAGCATTCCCTTAACATTCTCCATCACGAAGATGGCAGGGGAGAACTGCTGAATAATCCGTAAATATTCCTTGTACAGGAAGTGTTTGGCATCAGCTTCGAATTTCTTCACATCCTTGCTACGAAGTCGCGACCGGCCTGCGAGCGAGTAGGCTTGGCACGGAGGGCCTCCGATGAGCACCCAATCCGTACAACCGTCCAGCGCCTCCCGTATCCATCCATCGACGGTCTCAGTCGGAGTGACGCCCAGTTCAGCGCAACGGGCCTCTCGAGCAGCGTCCGCTGCTGCGACCTTGATATCCGGGTGGCATAGGAACTGCTCACGAGAAATCTTCCCTCGGACATAGTCGTAGTAGCAATCTGGGACTTGATCCTTAGCGAACTTACGAAAGATTGCTCGAAGCAGTAGTGTTCGATGAGCTACGGCATCCTTTTCGATGGAGACATTAACGGCAAACCCTGCGACACCCGACGCATCGACAACAGACGAAAACCCTTCGCAGAGCCCTCCCGGTCCGGCGAATAGATCTATAACCGGAATCTTTCCACGTTGAGCCATTATTTCCGAATTTGCAGCAGTGAATTTTTATCGTAGAACCTCGGAATTATACCAGTGGAGCTGGACCACACAGCATCAATTGCAGTCTCCCGCCCCCATAAGCCTAGGAGCCAAATCTGCGCCTCCCAAACAACTCATCTTCCTCGGCACAGTCAATAAGCGCTTGGCTTACTTTAGCCAAATATAGACCAATTAACCTGCGCAAGGCATAACGCTTTTCTTTATCGTCACGGTGAACATGGCCGACTGCCCCCCCACCTTCTCCTATAGGAGCTGACATAACTATTGCCGTTATGGAAAGCTCCCCATCCACGTGTGATGCAGATAAATCCTTACCCAAATCCTCGCACGGAGCCACATGATCACGCCTGCGGACGGATACGAAAGCGACGATATGTACGTGGTGAGAACCACCGTCCTCACCATACTACTGTCGCCAGCAGAGAACCCATACATGCAGCGCAACAACGTGACGTATTGCGCTGGATCGTGGCCGTATACCTGCTCCGGGGTACGGTCTTTTGAATTTAGAAGTTTGATAAGCGCACTGCGGCCATATTGCTGACGCGCATGGGCTTCTTGTTTGCGCTTGCACGCTTCTTGCAACTGATTAGACATCTTTGACTCTATGTCTCCGGTCAAGTCCAGAGTGAAGTCAGTGTGTCCCAAGCGTTTTTTTCTAACTACGCGACCAGCCAGCAAACAGGGGATGGTTTGCTGGCAAACCGAGGACTTTTTCGCCGTGAGGTGGTAGCAAGCTGAGCTACTTCCGTTTGGAGAAAAGCTGTGCTGCGTCTGGCAGGGCCTTCAACCAATCGTCAATCGTCCTTTCTATCTGTTTGAGACTGACCTTGATGCCTGCGGAATCGGCCAGTTCCAACACTTTGGGGTTAACGACCTGCACGGCATGATTTCTGGAACTGCACCCGCTAGGCGGTGCGCTGTTCCTGGCCAAGTCACAGGCCAAGTCACGGAGAGGCTGGAATCTCTCGGAGCGCTTCTTTGCGCCAGAGGCAGCCATATCACGCTTCACGCCATCAGCAGCCTGCTGTAATGCCACTTGCAGCCCCTTCCCAGCCATCGCAACTCCGCACCAATACCACGCCTCGACCAGATATGACCAAGCCGCGTCAGGATGGCTCGTGTCGCGGGCATGCATGGCACGAAAGTAATAGGTGGCCGACAGCAGGATGGGGCTGACCGGAGACCGGGCGCTGGCATCGTAGTCCTTCGCCTTTTCTTGATCCGTCGCGCACTGCAACAGGATTTCCAGGGGCTGATCTGTTTCCCGGCGATCCAGGCGCGGCAGGGGCTTCAAGACATCTTCAATAAACTCGTCGCCGGGAATATGCTTGACCGCAACCACGTACACATCGTACAGGTGCTGAACGGTCAACAGCATCAGGTCGTTCAGGCTATAGGGGTGACCTTTCTGTACTTCGTAGTCGCGCATGTCGGTTTTTTCTTCCTGAACAGCCCTATCACCCTCGGTGGCGTAAAAAGTGGGGTAAAAATGAAGAAAATAAAATGGGCTTACAGACCGAGATCTGTAAGCCCTTGAATTTATTGGTCGGGGCGGCGGGATTCGAACTCGCGACCCTCTGCTCCCAAAGCAGATGCGCTACCAGGCTGCGCTACGCCCCGAAGGGTGGGAACTATACCAGATACTGCGCCCGTTCCGGCGTCCGCCGGGCAAGCCCCGGCCTGCGCGCGGCTGGCGGCACGGCGGCGCGCGCGGCGCATTGCCCCGTCTTATTGAAAGCTCTTTCCCTGAACAGGCATTTATCCGCTGCGGCAATCGGCGCACAGTGAAGCCTCGATGTCAGGAGCCTTACGGAAGCCGTACTGCCTCCCGCTCCTGGCCCATGATTGAGGATCCTGCCATGAAGATGAATCTTGCCACCGCCATTGCGTCGATCACCATTGCTCTCGTGGGCGTCCAGGCCCATGCGGCTCCTGCGGGCGCGAGCGCGCCCAGCCAGGGCTACGACAACGCGATCGCCCGGCCGGAGTCACGGGCGGAAGTCGAGGCCGACCTGGCGCTCTGGAAGCGGGCCGGACTGGACAAGCTGGAACAAGGCGAAAGCGGCCCGGACATTTACAGCGCGGAATACCGCGAGGCCTACGCGAACTACCTGCGCATGCGTCGCGGCCCCGAGTACGCGGCCGAAGTCGCTCACCAGGCCCAGGGAGAATAGTGTCCGCGCGAGCGCCCCGGGACAGCGACTTCGGGACGTTCGGATAGCGGCATTCGGATGGCGGCCCCGCGCCGCCATCCAGCGCCAGGTCAGGCGGCTACAGATTGCCGGTGGCCTTGCCAATCCGCCAGTACACGCCGCCCCCCGTCATGCCGCCATCGACCGGCAGATCCGCGCCCGTGATGAACGAGGCATCCGGTCCCAATAGGAACATGACGGCCGCCGCGATCTCGTCGGGATCGGCGCCGCGCGACAACGGCGTGGCGTCGCGGTTGCCTTCATAGAAGAGCCGGGCCCGGCCGGCATCGTGCACGGCATTGGGTTGCATGATCATCGGCGTTTCCACCAGGCCCGGGCACACGGTGTTCACGCGTATGCCCCGTCCCGCCAGTTCCAGCGCGGCGGCGCGCGTCAGCCCGCGCAAGCCCCACTTGCTGGCCGTATAGGCCGCGCTGAAGTAGCCGGTCAGGCCGGCGGTGGACGAGGTATTGACGATGGACGCGCCGGCCGGCATCAAGCCGGCAAGCGCGTGTATCGCCAGGAACGGTCCGTCCAGATTGATGTCCAGCAAACGCCGCCATTCGGCATGCGAGGTCTCCGTCACGGTCTTGCGCAGGGTCACGCCCGCGTTGTTGACCAGGCCGTACAGCGGCGCGCCCTCGCGCTCGATTTCAACGGCCAGCGCCCGCCAGTCGGCTTCGCTGGCCACGTCCGCCACCCGTGCCCGCAGACGCCCGGCGTCCGCGCCCGCCTCGGCGCGCAGCGCGTGCCACGTCGCGTCGTCTTCCGGCAGCACATCGAGCGCATGGACGATGGCCCCCGCCCGCAGCAGGCGCAGGGCCGCGGCCGCGCCCTGCCCCCGCGCCGCGCCGGTCACCACGGCGGCCTTGCCGCTCCAATAGGATTGCGTCGTCATGGCGCGCCCCTCAGGTCTTGGACACGCCGCCATCGACCAGCAGCACATGGCCGGTCACATAGGCGGAGGCCTGCGAAGCCAGGTAGAGCACGGCGTCCGCGATCTCGGCGGGCTGGCCCAGCCGCCGCGCGGGCAGGCGGCCGATGTACTCGGCATGGGTCGCCGCGTCGGCATGCATCCAGCTGCTCATGGGCGTTTCGATGAAGCCCGGCGCGATGGCGTTCACGCGCAGGCCCAGCGGGCTCCATTCCAGCGCAAGGCATTGCGTCAGATGCGCCACGCCCGCCTTGGCGCTGGCATAGTCCGCGCAGTTCGGACGCGGCTTCACGCCGGCATAGCTGGACAGGTTGATGATGGCGCCGCTGCGCTGCGCCACCATGTGCCGCGCGGCCGCCTGCGCGCCGAAGAACGTGCCCTTCAGATTGATGTCCTGCGTGCGTTGCCAGGCGGCCTCGTCCAGATCCAGCGCGGGCATGCGCTCCATATAGCCCGCGTTGTTGACCCAGATATCCAGCGCGCCATATTCGACCGCGACCGCGTCCGCCAGCGCCCGGATCGCGGCGGGGCGGGTCACGTCCAGTTCGCGGCAATCCGCATCCACGCCCGCCATGGCCGCGCTATCGCGATCGGTGGCGACCACGCGCGCGCCCTGCTTGCTCAGCGCCGCGACTACCGCGCGCCCGATGCCACCGCCCGCGCCGGTAACCACCGCGACTTTGCCTGCCAGGTCCAGATAATTTACGTTGCTCATAGATCGATGTAGAGGTTGGAATTCAGTTGAAGGCCGGACGCTTGGCGACCGCGTCGCGCGCGGGCTCGCCCGGCAGGCGAATGGCGTTCAGGTCCACGCCGGCGGTTTCCTTGATCAGGAAGCCGCCCGCGAAGGCCATCAGTCCCAGCGCGCCCACGTAGGCCGTGTAGACCCAGCCCAATCCCTGCGCGCCCAGCCAGGTGTTGATGTACGGCGCCGTGCCGCCGAAGATGGCGACCGACAGCGACGAGATGAAGCCCACGCCCATGGCGCGCGCGCCGGTCGGCACCTGTTCGGCCACCACCGCCGGAAAGATGGCCGCCAGCAGCGCCCAGACCAGCAGGCCGATCAGCTGCGCCACGAACAGGGTCCAAGGCTGATTCGTGACCAGATGCGATACCGGGAACACCGCCAGCGCGACGCCCAGCCCGAACGCCATCACCATCGGCTTGCGGCCGTAACGGTCGGCCAGCCAGCCGCACACCGGCAGCCACAGCAGGCAGATCAGCTGCGCAATCAGGCTGGCGGTATAGGCGCCCGACGGATCCATGCCCTTGGTCGCGATGGCGGTGGCCGGCGCGAAGGTCACCCAGGTGTAGTAGGTGGCGTTGGAGGCCGCGGCGATCATGATGATGTTGCGCACGATCAGCAAGGCCTGGCGTCGCGATACCTTCACGCCGCCCGCCGCTTCCGCGCGATGCTCGAACACATCGCTTTCGCTGGCGCTGCGCCGCAGGAACAGCGCATAGACGCCCAGCAGCGCGCCCACCGCGAAACCGACGCGCCAGCCCCAGGCCTGCATCGCGTCCTTGCCCAGCCAGGACGTCAGCAGGGCGGCCAGGCCGGTCGCCGCCATCACGCCGACGGTCACGCTCACGAAGACGGAGCTGGACCACAGGCCGCGCCGCTTGGCCGGCGCGATTTCAGCGACGTAGGTATAGGCCACGCCGGACTCGCCGCCATGCGCCAGGCCCTGCATCAGCCGGCACAGGAACAGCAGGACCGACGCCCACACCCCCGCCTGTCCGTAGGTCGGCAGCACCGCGATGGCCAGGCTGGTCAGGGCCAGCAGGCACATCGTCAGCACCAGCGTGAACTTGCGTCCATAGCGGTCGCCGATGCGGCCGAACAGCCAGCCGCCGACCGGCCGCGCCAGGAAGCCGCCGGCGAACACCGCCAGCGTGGCCAGCAGCGCCGAAGTGGGATCGGACGGGTCGAACAGGTTCATGGCCAGATAGGCCGAGAACGTGCCGTACAGCGTCCAGTCGAACCACTCCAGGGCGTTGCCCACGGCCGCCGCGCGCAGCGAAGCCAGGCGGCGCCGGCGGTCTTGTGTCTCCATTGTTATTGTCGTCATTGTCTTGTCCTTGAGGGGTCAGCGCAGGTGCTGGGCGAACCAGTCGGCGGCCGCGCGGCGGGTGCGTTCGAAGTGTTCCGTGTAGACGGAGTAATGGCCGCCCGGCAGCAGCAGAAGCTGCTTGGGCTGGTGGGCCGTGTTGAAGGCTTCCTGCTGCAGATCGGCGGGCGTCAGGCCGTCGCCGGTCGCGACGATCATCAACAGGGGCGTGGGCGCGATGCGGCGGATGTACGCGGCGGGCTCATAGGCGCGGGCCAGCTCCAGCGACCGCAGCGTGACCTCGTTGACCCAGGCGGGGCAACGCTGCGCTTCGCCGGTCATGTACGCATGGGAGTCGGGCCCCGGATACGCCACCGGCGCCTCGGGATCGGCATCGACCATGCGCAGCGTGGCGGGCGGCTGTCCGGCATCGCGCGCTTCGCGGTCGGCCTCGAACGCCGCCTGCAGGGCCTGCGCCTTGTCATAGCGCACGCGGCGCTGCGCCGCCAGGAAGCCGCTGGTGGTGGGCACCTGGCTCACCACGCACTTGACCCGCTTGTCGATCGCGGCCACGGTCAGGGCATGGCCGCCGCTGTAGCTGCTGCCCCAGATGCCGATGCGCTCACGGTCCACCTCGGGGCGGCGGCGCAGGTAGGAAATGGCGGCGCGAAAATCCTGGATCTGCCGCTGCGGATCGATTTCCTGGCGCGGCTGGCCCTCGCTGCGGCCCAGGTTGCGGAAGTCGAAGGTCAGCGCCGCCAGGCCCTGCTCGACGATGGCGGCCGCGTAGTCCTCCAGATCGCCGCCCGCCACCATCGACCAGCCGTGCGCCAGCGCCACGGCCCCCACGGGGCCGCGGGCTTGCGCCGGCAGGTAGAGCGTGCCGCGCACGCGGTCTCCTTCCACCACGAATTCAATCGGCTCTTCCGATTTTTCCGGATCCGGCCGCGCCGTGCGCGATTCGGTCATTCCCCTCTCCTTGGCGTTATTGAGATTGCGATAAATGCAGATTCAAGGGCCGAATTCTGCCCATGCCGCCAGAGGGGAACAAGCGGTATTATTCATCCAATCAATCGTAATTTCCGATTGATTGAATCACTGAATCCGCCCACGCCGGAAAGGAGCGCCGCCATGGATCTGCGCCAATTCGATTGCTTCCTAGCCGTCGCCGAAACCCTGCACTTCGGCCGGGCGGCCGAGGCACTGCACATGAGCCAGTCTTCGGTATCGGAAGCCATCAAGGCGCTGGAACGGACGCTGGGCGGCCCGCTGTTCGAACGCAGCAGCCGCCGGGTGGCCCTGACGCCGCTGGGCGAAACGCTGCGACGGGGCGCCGGCCCCGCCGTCATCCTGCTCAAGAGCGCCATCGACGATTGCAAGCGCCAGGCTTCGGGCAAGCCGCGCCATCTGCGCATCGGCTTCCTGGGCGGCGGTTTCTATGAGCTGTATCGGCCGTTGGTGTCCGAATTCAAGGCGGCCCACCCCAGCGTCGAGCTGGAGTTCGTGGAGCTGACCTATGTCACCCACTACGCCGCCGTGGCCGATGGCTCGGTCGACGTGGCGTTCTGCCGGCTGCCGCTGGGCGCGGACGGGCTGTGCCACGGTCCGATCGTGCTGCGCGACCAGCGCATGCTGTGCGTGCCGCACGACCATCCGTTCACCGCGTCCACGCTGCTGGATCCGGAAGTGCTGGGCGACGAGCGCCTGGTGCGCATGGTGCCCGGCTCGGTGAACCAGGAATGGCAGGACTATCACTTTCCCCGCCACACTCCCAAGGGACGCCCGATCGGCGACGGACCGGTGATACGCACGATCCGCGAGGGCATCGCCGCGGTCAACACGCGCGAGGGCCTGCTGATGCTGACCAAGCGCGCGGCCAGCTACTACGCCACGCCCGAGATCGCCTTCGTGGAGATCGATCTGCCGGCGATGCCGTCGGCCCTGGTGCGCCGGGTCGACGACCATCGGCCGATCATCCAGGAACTGGACGCCCTGCTGCTGCGCATCGCCGAGCGCCACGGCGTCGCCGCCTGACGCCCGCCGGCGCGTTCAGTCCACCTTGACGCCCGCGTCGCGCACCACGTCGCGCCACAGGGCGATCTCCTTGACGATCTGTTCCTGGAACGCCGCCGGGCTGCTGGGCGCCGCTTCCTCGCCGGTGGTCTTGAGCCGTTCGGCCATGTCCGGCTGCACCACGGCGGCATTGATGGCCGCGTTGAGCCTGGCCTGGATGGCCGGCGGCACGCCCTTGGGCGCGATGATGCCGTACCAGACCGTCACGTCGAAAGGCACGCCGGCCTCGCGCACGGTCGGCACGTCCGGCGCGGACGACACGCGCTCGGGCAAGGTCACCGCCAGCACCTTCAGGCGCCCGTCCTTGCGATAGGGCAGCGTCGAGCCCGCCGTGGTCAGCATGGCCTGGACCTGTCCCGACACGGTATCGGTCAGCGCCGGCGCCGAGCCCTTGTACGGCACGTGCGTCATCGAGATGCCGGCCGCCTTCAGGAAGGCCTCCATCGCCAGATGCGAGATGCCGCCGGTGCCCGACGAGGCATAGGCCAGCTGGCCCGGCTTCTTTTTGGCCAAGTCGACCAGGCCGGCCAGGTTGTCCACCGGCACGCTCGGATGCACCGACACGAAGAACGGCGCGCGCGCGATCATGCCGATCGGCGTCATGTCGCCCACGGGGTCGAACGGCAGGCTGTACAGGCTGGGATTGACGGAGTAGCTGTTGGAAATCAGCGTCAGCGTATAGCCGTCCGGCTCGGCCCGCAGGCCCTGCTCCACGCCCAGTTTGCCGCCGGCGCCGGGGCGGTTCTCCACCACCACCGGCTGCTTCAGGCCATCGGACAGCAGCTGCCCGAGCAACCGCGCAATGCCGTCGTTGCCGCCGCCGGCCGCGAAAGGCACGATCAGCTTGATGGGCTTGGATGGGAACTCGTCGGCATGCGCGGCCGGCAGCGGGCCGGCCAGCGCGGCGGCGACGAATGCGGCGGGCAGCAGTTTTTTCGCCAGCGCGCCGCACGCGGCCTGGATCCTGGATTGCATGGTCATGCCTGTCTCTTCCTTCGTTATGTCGCGCCTTGTGATGCGCGCGTATCTGTCGTGGGTGTCGCCGCGCGGCGGGAGATGCGCTTGCGGAAACCCTGCTGCGGATTCCGCGCTCAACTTGCAACCGTTGTAATACCGACGGCGTTGCGCAGTATGCCCCAATTGGCGCCGGGCCTCGCGGGAAGCGAAGCAGGGAACCCGGGCGGCGGGCAGCCGCGAATCCTGCGCAATCCCTGATTGACACTCAAATATTTCAAGCCTAAATTAATTTTCGCTTCCAGCACCACAATACCTATCCATCGGGAACCCCATGTCAGACTCGCCCACCCCATCCGCCTGGGCCACGCCCGCGCGGGCCACCTATACCGTGCTGTTCGTCTGCTGGCTAGCCATCCTGTTCGAGGGCTATGACGTCGGCGTCATGGGCGCGGTGCTGCCGGCCCTGGCCGTGGACAAGAGCTGGAACCTGACTCCGATGCAGCAGGGCATGCTGGGCAGCTATGCGCTGGCCGGCATGTTCGTGGGCTCGTTCGCCGTGGGCACGCTGAGCGACCTGCTGGGCCGCCGGCGCATGCTGCTGGCCTGCGTCACGCTGTTCTCGCTGACCATGATCGGCGCGGCCTGGGCGCCGACGCCGAACTGGTTCGCCACGTTCCGCTTCATCGGCGGGCTGGGCCTGGGCGGCGTGATCCCGGTGGCGGCGGCGCTGACGGTGGAATACTCCCCGCCCGCGCGTCGCGGTTTCAACTACGGCGTGATGTATTCCGGCTATTCGCTGGGTATCCTGTGCTCGGCGGCCGTGGCCATGTGGCTGCTGTCGCACTGGGGCTGGCGCTCGGTAATCGCGGTCGGCGCGCTGCCGCTGCTGCTGGTGCCGGTGCTGGCGCGCCTCCTGCCCGAGTCGCTGGAATACCTGCTGGCCAAGGGCGACGAGGCCGGCGCGCGGGCGCAGGCCGCGCACCTGGGCATCACCTCGCTGGACGCCTTCCGTCCGCGTGACGTGCAGGGCGAGAAGACCTCCACGCGCGACGTGCTGGCAGCCGTGTTCGCACCGCGCCACCTGCGCGCCACGCTGTGCTTCTGGGGCGCGCTGTTCCTGGGCATGATGCTGGTCTACGGCCTGAACACCTGGCTGCCGCAGATCATGCGCAAGAACGGCTACGACCTGGGCTCCAGCCTGTCCTTCCTGCTGGTCTTCAGCCTGGCGTCCGCCATCGGCGGCCTGCTGCTGGGGCAGTTCGCGGACAAGACCGAGCCACGCAAGATCGTGGCGCTGTTCTTCGTGCTGGGCGCCGGCGGCATCTACTGCCTGACCTACAACAACCCGCTGGTGGTGAACTACCTGTGGGTGGCGCTGGCCGGCATCGGCAGCATCTCGTCGTCGCTGATCCTGACCGGCTACCTGACGGGTTACTTCCCGGCGCACGCGCGCGGCGCGGCCACCGGCTGGGCCTTGTCCTTCGCCCGCATCGGCGCCATGTGCGGCCCCATCGTGGGCGGCTACCTGGCCACCCTGCAACTGCCCCTGGCCTGGAACTTCATCGCGTTTTCCTGCGCGGCGCTGCTGGCGGCGGTATTCGTCATCCTGATCCCGCCGCGCCGGGCCGCCGTCCAGGCGCAGGCCGAGAACAGTACGCGCACGCCGGCGACGGCGTCGCGTTGAGGCGGATCGACCCGGGACCGGCGCGCGGCCCGCGAGGGCGCGCGCCATCGTTCCACATGTGCCCGGGCACCATGGCTCACACGGGCGCATCCGCCTTCCGCCAGCCAAGAAAAAAGCGCTTCGATTGACATCGAAGCGCTTTTTTTTGACCTGATCGCCCCGTGAAGGACAACCCGGAGCCGCCTGGTGGCGGCATCCCGCATCAGCCGAAGCGGCCGGTGATGTAGTCTTCCGTTTCCTTGCGCGCCGGCTTCACGAAGATCTGGTCGGTCTGGCCGAATTCCATCAGCTCGCCCAGGTACATGTAGGCGGTGTAGTCCGAGCAGCGCGCGGCCTGCTGCATGTTGTGCGTCACGATCACGACCGTGTAGTCGTTCTTCAGCTCGGCGATCAGCTCTTCGATCTTGGCGGTGGAGATCGGGTCCAGCGCCGAGCACGGCTCGTCCAGCAGCAGGACTTCGGGCTTGATGGCCACGCCGCGCGCGATGCACAGGCGCTGCTGCTGGCCGCCGGACAGGCTGTTGCCGCTCTGGTGCAGCTTGTCCTTCACTTCGTTCCACAGCGCGGCCTTGCTCAGCGCCCATTCCACGCGCTCGTCCATCTCGCCCTTGGACAGGCGCTCGAACAGGCGCACGCCGAAGGCGATGTTGTCGTAGATGCTCATGGGGAACGGCGTGGGCTTCTGGAACACCATGCCGACCTTGGCGCGGATCAGCGAGATGTCGGTCTTGGCGGTGAGCAGGTTCTCGCCGTCCAGGATGATCTCGCCCTCGGCGCGCTGGCCGGGGTACAGCTCGAACATGCGGTTGAAGGTGCGCAGCAGCGTGGACTTGCCGCAGCCCGACGGGCCGATGAAGGCGGTGACCTTCTTCTCCTGGATCGACATGTTCACATTGCGGATCGCATGGAACTTGCCGTAGTAGAAGTTCAGGTTCTTGACCTCGATCTTGTTCTTGACGGCGGTGGCGGTGTTTTCCATTTGGTTTCCCTAGGCTTCGGCCCGCGCACTGCGCGAGCCGGCGAGCGGTCCTTATTTGCGGAACATGTTGCGGGCAAGGATGTTGATGCCCAGCACCAGCAGCGTGATCAGCGTGGCCCCGGCCCAGGCCAGGTTGTTCCAGTCCTTGAAGGGGCTGGCGGCGTATTGGTAGATCACGACCGGCAGGTTGGCCATGGGGCCGTTCATGTTCAGCGACATGAACTGGTTGGACAGGGCCGTGAACAGCAGCGGCGCGGTCTCGCCCGAGATGCGGGCGATGGCCAGCAGCACGCCGGTGATGATGCCGGTCTTGGCGGCGCGATAGCACACCATGGTGATCATGCGCCACTTGGGGCAACCCAGCGCCGCGGCGGCTTCGCGCAGGCTGTTGGGCACCAGCAGCAGCATGTTGTCGGTGGTGCGGACCACCACCGGGATCACCAGGATGGACAGCGCGATGGCGCCTGCCCAGCCCGAGTAGTGCCCCACCTGCGCCACGTAAACGGCGTAGATGAACAGGCCGATGATGATGGACGGCGCCGACAGCAGCACGTCGTTCAGGAAGCGCGTGGCGGGCGCCAGCCAGCCGCGCTGGCCGTATTCCGACAGGTAGGTGCCGGCCAGAATGCCGACTGGCGTGCCGATCAGCGTGCCCACGCCGGCCATCAGCACGCTGCCGATGACCGCGTTGAGCAGGCCGCCGGTCTGGCCCGGCGGCGGCGTGATTTCGGTGAAGAGCGTGTACGACAGCGCGGGCGCGCCCTTCATCAGCAGCGTCAGAATGATCCAGAACAGCCAGAACAAACCGAACAGCAGCGTCGACAGCGAGACGGTCAGCATGATGCGGTTGACCACGCGGCGCCGGCGGTAGATGCCGTTCTGCATATTGAGTACGGAGACAGCCATGATCTTTTCCTTGTCGTTCGCGCGGGGGCTCAGCTCTTCTTGCCCTCGCCCGCCGACAGGCGGACCAGCAGCATCTTGGACAGGGCCAGCACGACGGTGGTGATCAGGAACAGGATCAGGCCCAGTTCCAGCAGCGCGGCCTTCTGGATGCCGCCCGCTTCATTGAATTCGTTGGCCAGCGCCGAGGCGATGGAGTTGCCCGGCGAGAACAGCGAGCCGGACCACTTGAAGGCGTTGCCGATCACGAAGGTCACGGCCATGGTCTCGCCCAGCGCGCGGCCCAGTCCCAGCATGATGCCGCCGATGACGCCCGACTTGGTGAAGGGCAGCACCACGCGCCACATCACTTCCCAGGTCGTGCTGCCCAGGCCGTAGGCCGATTCCTTCAACATGGTCGGCACCAGCTCGAACACGTCGCGCATCACCGCCGCGATGAAGGGGATGATCATGATCGACAGGATCAGGCCCGCGGTGAAGATGCCGATGCCGAACGGCGGCCCGGCGAACATGCCGCCGATGATGGGCACGTTGCCCAGCGTGGCGATCAGGAAGGGCTGCACGTATTGCTGGAACACCGGCACGAAGACGAACAGGCCCCACATGCCGTAGATGATCGAGGGAATCGCGGCCAGCATCTCGACCGCGGTGCCCAGCGGGCGACGCAGCCAGGCCGGCGACAGCTCGGTCAGGAAGATGGCGATGCCGAAGGACACCGGCACCGCGATGATCAGCGCGATGGCCGAGGTCAGCAGCGTGCCGATGATCGGCACCACGGCGCCGTAGCTCTGCTTGACCGGATCCCAGTCGTTCAGCCAGAGGAACGACAGGCCGTACTTGGCCAGCGATTCGCGGCTGCCGTAGACCAGGGACACCAGGATCGCCGCCAGCAGGATGAACACCAGGAAGGCGAACAGGCGGGTCAGGTTCTTGAACAGCGCATCCATCAGCGCATTATTGTTTTGCTTCATAGGCGAAGGCGTGCCGGTAGTCACGGAATCATCCGCCCCATTGGGCGAAAGCGGCACACTATTATCCATTACCGCGCTCATGGATGGACTTTCCTTAGGGCCAGATGGGAAAACGGAGGTTGTCTAGCCGGGGCCGCCCTGCCCTCGGCCCCCGCGAGCGGGACCGGGACAAGGCAGGCGGGCGCAAGCGCCCGCCTTGCTGCGGCTTACTTCCAGACGGCCTTGCCGTCGGCGGACTTCACTTCGCCCCAGGCGGCGCGGATTTCCTTGGTCACGGCGTCGGGCAGCGGCACGTAGTCCATGCCTTCGGCCGACTTGGCGCCGTTCTTGAAGGCCCAGTCGAAGAAGTCCAGCACGGCCTTGCCTTGCACCGGCTTGTCCTGCGACTTGTGGACCAGGATGAAGGTGGCGGCGGTCACGGGCCAGGAATCGGCGCCCGGCTCGTCGGTCAGCACCACGCCCATGCCGGGCGCGCTCTTCCAGTCGGCGTTGGCGGCCGCGGCGGCGAAGGCCTTCTGCTCGGGCTGGACGAACTTGCCAGCCTTGTTCTGCAGTTGGGTCCAGGCCAGCTTGTTCTGCTTGGCGTAGGCGTATTCGACGTAGCCGATCGAGTTCTTCAGCTGGCCGACGTAGGCGGCGACGCCTTCGTTGCCCTTGCCGCCCTGGCCGGTGGGCCACTTGACGGCCTTGCCTTCGCCGACCTGTTCCTTCCACTCAGGCGAAACCTTCGACAGGTAGTTGGTCCAGCCGAACGTCGTGCCCGAACCGTCCGAACGGTGCACCACGATGATGTCGGCCGAGGGCAGCTTGACGTCGGGGTTCAGCGCCTTGATGGCGTTGTCGTCCCACTTCTTGATCTTGCCCAGGAAGATGTCGCCCAGGACCTTGCCCGACAGCTTCAGCTTGCCCGGCTCGACGCCGTCGATGTTCACCACGGCGACCGTGCCGCCGATGACGGCCGGGAATTGCAGCAGACCGTTCTTTTCCAGGTCGGCAGCCTTCATGGGATCGTCCGAAGCGCCGAAATCGACGGTCTTGGCGATGATCTGCTGCTGGCCGCCGCCCGAGCCGATCGACTGGTAGTTCACGGCGTTGTTGGTGGCAGCCTTGTAGTCCGACGCCCACTTGGCGTAGATCGGGTACGGGAACGAAGCGCCGGCGCCGGTCACGTCGGCGGCTTGCACTGCGAACACGGCGGCGCTCAGCGCGACGCCCAGGGAAACTTGCTTGAAGACACGGTTGAACATCTTGGTTCCTTCTGTGCTCGTTAGAGGATCTGGCAGGCTTTCTGCTGCCTGTCTTTCAGCGACCCTCGCATGTTAGAAGCCCAACATTACAGGCTAGTGACAGTCACATTAGGTCCCCCCCCGAAGCGCTGCGCGCTTCCCCCCCAGGGGGGCGCCGGTGGCGGACCGGCGGAGCCGGATCCGCGCGGCCTGGCTTGGGGGGGCTCTGCCTCGAACGGCATTGTCGGGCTGCGGAGGGGCGCGGGGCGGACGGTGAAAGGGAGCCGGGGGAAGGATGGGGACAGATCGTCCCCACCCCTTTGTCGGGGCGCTACGCGCCCAGCTTCTGCATCAGGTACTGATGCACGTTGAAGGGCTGTGCGCGGCTTTTCACCCGGACGTAATCGCCGTCGGGCAGTTGCTGCCAGGACAGCTGGTTGTCGCGCAGCGCGTAGGTGAAGGCCTCGTCGATGACGCGCTTCTTGAGCGTCTTGTCGTAGATCGGGAAGGCGATCTCGACGCGGCGGAAGAAATTGCGGTCCATCCAGTCTGCCGACGACAGGTAGACGGTCTCGTCGCCGTCGGCGTAGAAATAGAACACCCGCGAATGCTCCAGGAAGCGCCCGACGATGGAGCGCACCCGGATGTTCTCGGACAGGCCCGGCACGCCCGCCCGCAGCGCGCATACGCCGCGCACGATCAGGTCGATCTTGACGCCGGCCTGGCTGGCCTTGTACAGCTCTTCGATGATCTGCTCTTCCAGCAGCGAGTTCATCTTGGCCATGATGCGGGCGCGCTTGCCAGCCTGGGCCGCGCGCGCTTCGGCGCGGATCAGCTCGACCATGCCTTCGTGCATGGTGAAGGGCGACTGCATCAGCGACTTGAGCGCGCGGCGCGCGCCCAGGCCGGTCAGCTGGGCGAAGACCTTGTCCATGTCCTCGCACAGCTTGGGATCGGCAGTCAGCAGGCCGAAGTCGGTGTACAGGCGCGCGGTGCGCGGGTGGTAGTTGCCGGTGCCCAGGTGGGCGTAGCGGCGCAGCCGGCCCTTTTCGCGGCGCAGCACCACGGCCATCTTGGCGTGCGTCTTGTGCGCCACCACGCCGTAGACCACGTGCGCGCCCACTTCCTCGAGCTTGGAGGCCCAATTGATGTTGGTCTGCTCGTCGAAGCGCGCCATCAGCTCCACCACCACCGTCACTTCCTTGCCGGCGCGGGCGGCGGCGAGCAGGATCTTCATCAGCTCGGAGTCTTCGCCGGTGCGGTAGATGGTCTGCTTGATCGCCATCACGTCCGGATCCAGCGCGGCGGCGGTCAGGAAATCGATGACGGGCTGGAACGACTGGTACGGATGGTGCAGCAGCCGGTCCTGCTCGGCCACCGCCTCGAACAGCTCGGCCGGCTTGTCGCCGACGCGGTCGAACGGCGCCTGGACCGGTGCGCGGTAGTCGGGGAACAGCAATTCGGGACGGGTGCTGGAATTGCACAGCTGCATCAGGCGCGACAGGTTCACCGGCCCGGGCACGCGGTAGGTGTCCTCGGGCTTGAGCGAGAACTCGCGCTGCAGGAAGGTCTCCAGCTCGGGCGGCGTCATCTTGTCGATCTCGAGCCGCACGGCGGCGCCGAAATTACGCTGCGACAGCTCGCCCTGCAAGGCATGGCGCAGGTTGGTGACTTCTTCCTCGTCCACGAACAGGTCGCTGTTGCGCGTGACGCGCCACTGGTAGCAGCCCAGCATCTCCAGGCCCGGGAACAGCTCGCCCACGAAGGCGCGCAGCAGCGAGGTCAGCAGGATGTAGCCTTCCGGATGGCCGGACAGTTCAGGCGGCATCTTGATCAGGCGCGGCAGCGCGCGCGGCGCCTGCACCACGGCGATCGACGCCTGGCGGCCGAAGGCGTCGGCGCCGGAGAGCGAGACGATGAAGTTCAGGCTCTTGTTGTAGACGCGCGGAAACGGGTGCGCCGGATCCAGCCCGATGGGCGTCAGGAGCGGCATCACGTCGCGAATGAAGACCTCGTGCGCCCATTCCTGCTGCTGCGGGTTCCATTCGGAGGCATGGTGCAGGGCGATACCCTCGGCCTGCATGGCCGGCAGGATCTCGTCGTTGAGCAGCGCGTACTGCCGCGTCACCAGATCATGGACGGCGCGCTGCACGTTGTCGAAGGCCTGGTCCGGCGTCATGCCGTCCGGACCGACCAGGTTGGGCGACTGGCGCTGCTGCTCCTTGAGGCTGGAAATCCGGATCTCGAAGAACTCGTCCAGGTTGGAGCTGAGGATGCACACGTAGCGCAGGCGCTCCAGCAGGGGGGTCTTGGGACTTTCCGCCATCGCCAGCACGCGTTCGTTGAATTTGAGCAGCGACAACTCTCGATTCAGCAGCCAGGGCTCTGCGGGCGGGCGTGTGGTCATACCAGATTCCATACATGAAGAGAGCGTGAGGTTTTACTTCAAAATCGTGACGTTTCCGTGACACATGCTGCAAACGTAGGGTACGACAAAACCGGGACGCATGGACGCCGCCTCGCGCGCGCCAAGCCCCTGTTCCATAAGAGAAAACCCGAATCCGGGGGGACTGTCACATGAGGTATCTATAATCGGGCCACTCTTACAGCCATCATCACGAGCCGCATGGATCAACTTCTGGCCGCCGTGGACCTCGGGTCCAACAGCTTCCGCCTCTCCATCGGACGCATCGTCCAGCAAGACGGTACGCCCCAGATCTACCAGATCGATCGTCTCAAGGAAACCGTCCGGCTGGCCGCCGGTCTGGACACCGAAAAGCGCCTTGGCGACGAGGCCATCGAACGCGCCATCGCGGTGCTGGAACGCTTCGGCGAACGCCTGCGCAGCTTCCACCCCAACCGCGTGCGCGCGGTGGCCACGAACACCTTCCGCGTTGCCCGCAACACCCGCGATTTCCTGCCCCGCGCCGAAGCCGCGCTGGGCTTCCCCATCGAAGTCATCGCCGGTCGCGAAGAGGCCCGCCTGATCTTCTCGGGCGTGGTCCATACCCTGCCCCCCTCGCCCAACAAGCGCCTGGTCATCGACATCGGCGGCGGCTCGACCGAGGTCATCATCGGCAAGGGCCATGAGCCCACGCTGATGTCCTCGCTGTACATGGGCTGCGTCAGCTACAGCCGCCAGTTCTTCTCGGACGGCGTGATCGACGCGCACCAGATGAAGCAGGCCGAGCTGGCCGCCCGCCGCGAGATCGAAGTGATCGCCAAGCAGTACCGCAAGACCGGCTGGAAGGAAGCCTACGGCTCGTCCGGCACGGCCAAGGCGCTGTTCGCCATCCTGACCGAAGGCGGCATGTCCGACCGCGGCATCACGCGCGCCGGCCTGTCCAAGCTGAAGGACCGCATCGTCCGCGCCGGACGCGTCGTGCCGTCGGAGCTGCCCGGCATCAAGGTCGAGCGCGCCGACGTGCTGCCCGGCGGGCTGGCCATCATGAGCGCGCTGTTCGACGAGCTGGGCATCGAGGTCATGCACACCGGAGACGGCGCGCTGCGACTGGGCGTGCTGTATGACCTGCTGGGCCGCGACGTCGAGCACGACAAGCGCGACGAATCCGTGCGCCAGTTCATGAAGCGCTATCACGTGGACGCGAACCAGGCCCGCCGCGTGCATCACGCCGCGCTCTCGCTGTTCGATGCCATGATGCCCGAAGGCGCCGAGCGCGCCGAGCTGCGCACCGCGCTGGGCTGGGCCGCCGACCTGCACGAAGTGGGCCTGTCGATCGCGCACAACGCGTACCACAAGCACACGGCCTACGTGCTGGAAAACGCCGACATGCCGGGCTTCTCGCGCGCCGACCAGCAGCTGCTGGCGCTGCTGGCGCTGGGCCACCAGGGCAAGCTGAGCAAGCTGGAGCCGCTGGTGCGCAACCACGCCCAATGGACCGCCATCCTCAGCCTGCGCCTGGCCGTGCTGCTGTTCCGCCGCCGCGGCGAGATCGAGCCGCTGCCGCTGACCGCGTCGGTGCGCGGCGACTCCATCGTCGTGCGCGTGAACAAGGAATGGCTGGCCCAGCACCCGCTCAGCGATTTCACGCTGCGCGCCGAGGAAGCCGAATGGTCCAAGGTGGGCTTTTCGTTCGAGGTGCTGGAGTTCTGACAGCGGCGGCCCGACGATGAAAAAACCAGCGGAACGCTAGCGCGTCCCGCTGGTTTTTTTTGATGCCGGATCAGAAAGGCGACAGGTCGGTCTGCCTTTCCAGACGCCGCAATTCCTGACGCAAAGGCCGCGTGGCCCGCCGTATCAGTTTGATCTTCATACGACGGAACAGGCGGCGCATGATCAGCGCTGCCCGGTCGGGGCGGGTTGATCGAGGCCGAAATGGCGGCGATAGCGCTCGTCCATGCCGTCCATCTTCAGCAGCACCGGGAAGTCGGCGGCGTTGAAATCCGGATCCCAGGCAGGCTGGCCGCAGACGCGCGCGCCCAGCTTGAGGTAGCCCTTGATCAGCGGCGGCACGCGGGCCGGCAGCGTGCTGTTGAGCTTTTCCACCGGGTAGCGGTGCAGCGGCTCGACATACGGCTCATCGCCCTGCGGCAGCTGCTTGGAGATGGTGCGCCACACTTCGGCGGCGGTGACGCCGTCGTCGCGCAGGCTCACGCTGGCGCAGCCCAGCACGTACTGGTAGCCGCCGCGGCGCAGGTACTCGGCCAGGCCGGACCACAGCAGCATGATGACGGTGCCGTTGCGGTAGTCTGCGTGCGTGCACGAGCGGCCGACTTCCACCAGCTCGTCGCGGATCGGACCCAGGCCCGAGAGATCGAATTCGGATTCGGAGTAGTAGCCGCCGGCCTCCCGGGCTTTTTCCGGGGTCAGGATGCGGTATGTACCCACCACACGGCCGGTGTCGAGTTCGCGAACCATCAGATGTTCGCAAAACGGGTCGAAGCGATCATGCTCGACACCGTCCTGGGCATCGGGAAAGACCGCGCCCATATCCTCTGTGAAGACGTCGTAGCGCAGACGTTGGATCTGCTCGATTTCTTCTGCCGTGCGCGCCAGGCCGACCACCAGCACCTTGGGGGCGGGGCCCGTCCACGGTTCGGCGGCATTACGGCTTGGGTTGATGCGTGCTAGTTCCAGCATTGCGCGAAGCTCCTAGAGAGTCCGGTCAGTTTGGACGCCCTGTATGTCAAAGACTTGACCAATATGTTACGTGACTATGAAGTTTAGTTCGGAGCAGATAGACCGTATTTCCGCAAAGCTCAACAAAACTTTACAAATCAATACGCGGAAACAACAAAGCAGGGGCACCCGCCGTCATACGGCGGATGGCCCCTGCCCGGTCGCCGGAGCGGAATCACCCCAGGCTGGCCGCGAGCTTCTCGGCGCTGGACACGGCCAGCGCCTCGTCTTCGGCTTCCACCATCAGGCGCAGCTTGGGTTCGGTGCCCGAGGCGCGGATCAGGATCCGGCCACGGCCCGCAAGCTCGGCCTCGACCGCCTGGCGCGCGGCCGACAGGCCGGCATGGGTCTTCCAGTCCTGACCCGGCGCCAGCGGCACGTTGATCATCTTCTGCGGATACATGCGCAGCTCGCCCAGCCATTCGGACATGGTGGCCTGGTTGCGGCGCAGCGCGGTCAGCACCTGCAGGGCGGCGATGATGCCGTCGCCCGTTGTATGGCAGTCCAGGCACAGCAGGTGGCCGGAGCTTTCGCCGCCATAGAGCCAGCCGCGGTTCTGCATCTGCTCCAGCACGTAGCGGTCGCCCACGTTGGCGCGCTCGAAGCCCACGCCCAGGCGCTGCATCTCGCGCTCGAAACCGAAGTTCGTCATCAGCGTGCCGACCACGCCGTCGACCTTGCCGCGCTGCATGCGCTCGCGCACGATGGCGTACAGCAGTTCGTCGCCGTTATAGATGCGGCCGTCGCCGTCGACCATCTGCAGGCGGTCGGCGTCGCCGTCCAGCGCGATGCCGACCTGGGCGCCACGGGCCTGTACCTCGCGCGCCAGCAGCTCGGGATGCAGCGCGCCCACGCCCTTGTTGATGTTGAAGCCATCCGGATGCACGCCGATGGCGTGCACCTCGGCGCCCAGCTCGCGGAACACGTGCGGCGCGATGTTGTAGGCGGCGCCGTGGGCGGCGTCGACCACGATGGACATGCCGTTCAGGTCCAGGTCGTTGGGGAAGGTGCTCTTGCAGAATTCGATGTAGCGGCCCTGCGCGTCCGACATGCGGCGGGCGCGGCCCAGCCCCTCGGACCCGACACAGCCCAGCGGCTCGTCCAGCGCGGCCTCGATATCGGCCTCGATATCGTCGGCCAGCTTCATGCCCTGCGCCGAGAAGAACTTGATGCCGTTGTCCTGGTAGGGATTGTGCGAGGCGCTGATGACGATGCCCGCCACGAGGCGCAGCGCGCGGGTCAGGTAGGCCACGGCCGGCGTCGGGATGGGGCCGGCCAGCAGCACGTCGATGCCCGCCGCCGACAGGCCGGCTTCCAGCGCGGATTCCAGCATGTAGCCCGAGATGCGGGTGTCCTTGCCGATGACGACCTGCGGGCGGCTGCCGCCGCGCACCGCGTGCTCACGGGCCAGCACGCGCCCGGCGGCGTAGCCCAGGCGCAGCGCGAATTCGGCGTTGATCACCGGGCCGCCGACTTCGCCGCGAACCCCGTCGGTACCAAAATACTTGCGTCGAATCATGAACAAATTGCTCCTTGTTCGGCCGCCTGCCAGACCTTCAGCGCGTCGACCGTGGCGGCCACATCGTGCACCCGCACGATGGACGCGCCACGCGCCACGCAGGCCAGGGCGGCGGCGATGCTGCCGGGCAGCCTGTCGTCGACGGGCCGGCCGGTGGCCTGCCCGATCATGTTCTTGCGCGACAGGCCGATCAGCAGCGGATAGCCGGAGCTGCGCAGGCTGGACAGCCGGCGCAGCAATTGGAAGTTCTGGTCCGCCGTCTTGCCGAAGCCGAAGCCCGGATCCAGCACGATGCGGCGGGGGTCCACCCAGGCGGCGCGCAGCTTCTGCGCGCGCGATCCCAGGAACAGGCCGATCTCACCGATCAGGTCGGTGTACTCGGGCGGGCTGGCCTGCATGGTGCGCGGCTCGCCCTTCATGTGCATCACGCACAGCCCGCAGCGCGACTGCGCCACCGCCTCGACGGCGCCGGGCTGCCTGAAGCCGTAGATGTCGTTGATCATGTCGGCGCCGGCATCCAGCACGGCGCGCATGACTTCGGGCTTGAAGGTATCGATCGACAGGGGCACGCCGCAATCGCGCAGCGCCTCGATCACCGGCAGCAGGCGTGCCTGCTCGTCGGCGGCCGAGACGGGCTCGGCGCCGGGGCGGGTGGATTCCCCGCCCAGGTCCAGAATGTGCGCGCCTTCGGCGATCAGGCTGCGCGCGTGCGCCACTGCGGAGTCGGTGTCGTCATGCCGGCCGCCATCGGAAAAGGAATCCGGCGTGACATTGACGATACCCATGACAAGCGGGCGCTCGAGATCGAACTCGAAGCGCCCGCAAAGAAAGTTATTCGCCATGACTCAGTATGGCAAACCTCAGACGGCGGCTGCCGTGTTGCCGCCGGCGGCCAGCCCGGTGGGCGGCGTGTCGGAGGTGTCGGACGGGCCTTGCGGCGTCTTCGGGGGACGCGGCGGGCGGCCCTCGATGATGTCGTTGATCTGGTCGGCGTCGATGGTTTCCCATTCGAGCAGCGCCGAGGTCATCACTTCGACCTTGTCGCGGTTGTCTTCCAGGATCTTGCGCGCGACGCTGTATTGCTCGTCGATGATGCGGCGGATCTCGGTGTCCACCTTCTGCATGGTGGCTTCGGACATGTGCGTGGTCTTGGTGACGCTGCGGCCCAGGAACACTTCGCCTTCGTTCTCGGCATAGACCATGGGGCCCAGCTCGTCGGTCATGCCGTAGCGCGTGACGATGTCGCGGGCGATGGCGGTGGCGCGTTCGAAGTCGTTCGAGGCGCCCGTCGTCATCTGGTCCATGAAGATTTCTTCGGCGATGCGGCCGCCGAACAGCACGGCGATGGTGGACAGCAGGCGGCCCTTGTCCATGCTGTAGCGGTCGGTCTCAGGCAGCTGCATGGTCACGCCCAGCGCGCGGCCGCGCGGGATGATGGTGACCTTGTGGACCGGGTCGGTCTTGGGCAGCAGGCGAGCGACGATCGCGTGGCCGGACTCGTGGTACGCGGTGTTCTTGCGTTCCTCTTCGGGCATCACGATGGAGCGGCGTTCCGCGCCCATGATGATCTTGTCCTTGGCCTTTTCGAAGTCGGACATGTCGACCGTGCGGCCATTGCGTCGGGCGGCGAACAGGGCGGCTTCGTTGACCAGGTTGGCCAGGTCGGCGCCGGAGAAGCCCGGGGTGCCGCGCGCCAGGACGGTCGCGTCCACGTTCGGCGACAGCGGAACCTTGCGCATGTGGACCTTCAGGATCTGCTCGCGGCCGCGGATATCGGGCAGCGGCACCACGACCTGGCGGTCGAAGCGGCCCGGACGCAGCAGCGCCGGGTCGAGCACGTCGGGACGGTTGGTCGCGGCGATCACGATGACGCCCTGGCCCGACTCGAAGCCGTCCATCTCGACCAGCATCTGGTTCAGGGTCTGTTCGCGTTCGTCGTTGCCGCCGCCCAGGCCGGCGCCACGCTGGCGGCCGACCGCATCGATTTCGTCGATGAAGATGATGCAGGGCGCGTGCTTCTTGGCGTTCTCGAACATGTCGCGCACGCGGGCCGCGCCCACGCCGACGAACATTTCAACGAAGTCGGAACCCGAGATGCTGAAGAAAGGCACCTTGGCTTCGCCGGCGATGGCCTTGGCCAGCAGCGTCTTGCCGGTGCCGGGCGAGCCGACCATCAGCACGCCGCGCGGAATGCGACCGCCCAGCTTCTGGAACTTGCTCGGGTCGCGCAGGAAGTCGACCAGTTCCTGGACGTCTTCCTTGGCTTCATCGCAGCCGGCCACGTCCACGAAGGTGATCTGGTTGGTGTTCTCGTCGAGCATGCGGGCGCGCGACTTGCCGAAGCTGAACGCGCCGCCGCGACCGCCGCCCTGCATCTGGCGCATGAAGAACACCCAGACGCCGATCAGGAGCAGCATGGGGAACCAGGACACGAAGATGCTCATCAGCAGCGACTGCTCTTCGCGCGGCTTGCCCGACACCTGCACGCCGTACTTCAGCAGGTCGGAGACCATCCAGAGGTCGCCGGGCGAGGTCAGCGTGTAGGCGCGGCCGGCGTCCGGGGTGACGTACAGCACGTCGCCGCCAGGACCGCCCTGCACGTCCACCTTGCGGATGCGTCCCGCCTTGGCGTCGTCCATGAACTGCGTGTAGGTCACGCCGTCCTGGGTCTGGGCGCGTCCGTCAAACTGCTTGAAGACGGTGAACAGCACAAGGGCTATCACCATCCAGACAGCGACTTTCGAAAATGAGTTGTTCAAGGTCGATCTCCTGCTTTCGATTCCGACCGGCGACTGCGCACCCGCGTATGGCACAGTCACAAGTATGTCAATAGCCCATTCTACCCTGTCGGACTGCGTTGCGTCCTGGGAGGCCTGGGAGCCGTGGCGTTACGTCTGATTCGAGGTTTTTCCGGTCGCTGTCTCGCTGGCCAGTCCAGGGGCTGGCCGTGGTTTTGTGGCGCCGGAGCGCCAGGCTCCGGCAGGGCTACTTCAGATCACGGGCGACCAGAAAGGTTTCCGAGGACTTGTCCCGGGATGCCTTCGGCTTGCGCTCGACCACCCGCTTGAAGCGCTGCTTGAAGGACTGCACGATCTGCGAAAAGCCGCTGCCGTGGAAAGCCTTGACGATCAGCACCCCGTTGGGCTTGAGGTGGGCGCAGGAAAACTCCATCGCCAGCTCGCAGACATGCTGGATGCGCGCGGCGTCCGCGATGCCTACCCCGGACAAGTTGGGGGCCATGTCGGAAATAACAAGATCCACGGCGCGGGATCCCACCATTTCCTCCAATTGTTTCAGGACTTCGTCGTCGCGGAAGTCGCCCTGGATGAATTCCACCCCCGCCACGGGTTCCATGGGCAGGATGTCCAGGGCGATGATGCGCCCGTCCACGATCCCGCCCGGCCCCGCCAGGCGCTCGCGCGCAACCTGGGACCAGCTGCCGGGCGCCGAGCCCAGGTCGACCACCAGGTCGCCGCGGCGCATCAGCTTTTCGGTGTCCAGGATCTCTATGAGCTTGAACGCCGCCCGGGCCCGATAGCCCTTCTGTTGCGCCAGCTTCACATAGGGATCGTTGATGTGCTGGTGAATCCAGTCTTTGGAGAATTTATTTTTGGCCATTACCGTACAATTCCACGCATGCCTATATTAGAACTTACCTCTCGCGAGCGCAGCGACCTTCGGTCCGCCGCTCACCCCCTGCGCCCCGTCGTCCTGATCGGCGACAACGGCCTGACCGAGGCCGTGCTCAAGGAAATCGACCGGGCCCTGACTTCCCATGGCCTGATCAAGGTCCGCGCCGGCGGTGACGATCGCGAGGCGCGCGAGGCCATGCTGTCGGAAATCTGCGACAAGCTGTCCTGCGCCCCGGTACATCACCTGGGCAAGACGCTGATCCTGTTCCGCCAGCTGCCGGGCAACGTCAAGCCCGCCGCGCTGGCAGCCCTGGAGCCCGAGCGCCCCGCCAAGCGCCGCGCCTCCGAGCCGCATACGCCCAAGAAGCTCGCCGCCGAAGGCAAGACGCTGTCCAAGCGCCCGTCGCGCCGGACCGACCCGGACGAAGCCCCGGCCAAGCCGGCGCGCGTCCCGGCCAGCGAGCTCAACAAGAACGGCAAGCCCATGCGCCCGAGCAATCGCAAGGCCTCTGGCAGCGCCCATGCGATTCCGCGCCGCGCCGGCAGTGCGCTCAGCCTGCGCGCCGGAGCCCGCAGCGGCACCAGCCGGCGTTCGTCGTCCAAGCGCTGAGTCCCGAACAAGCAAAATCATCCGGCGCAGCGCCTGTTCGCGCCAGGACTGCCCCCGCAAGGGGGCTTTTTTTCGTCTCGGGACCGGCCCGCGACGAAGTGACCCTGGGGCGCCGCGCCATCCATCACCAGGATCTGGCCCGATGCGGAACCCGCGGCAACAAAAACGGGCGCATTACGCGCCCGATCCACCATAAGCGGTCCGCATGTTATCGCGGATTGCCGATGAACGTGAAGTTCAACCTATGGTGTTTTGATGGTCTACAGCTAAATGGGCAGCTGCGTCAGATGTAACGCACGCCCAGGACTTCATACTCGCGCACGCCGGCCGGGGCCAGGACCTCGACGACGTCGCCTTCGCTCTTGCCGATCAGCGCGCGGGCCACGGGGCTCGACACGGAGATCAGATTCGACTTGATGTCGGCTTCCACGTCGCCGACGATCTGGTAGGTCAGGCGGTCGCCCGAATCCAGGTCTTCGATATCGACGGTGGCGCCAAATACCGCCCGGCCTTCCGCGTCCAGCGAGGACGGGTCGATCAGGTGGGCGTTGGACAGCGTGCCTTCAAGCTCGGCAATGCGGCCCTCGATAAAGCCCTGACGCTCGCGCGCGGCGTCGTATTCGGCATTTTCCGACAGATCGCCTTGCGCACGCGCTTCAGCGATGGCGTTGATAACGGCAGGACGTTCCACGGTTTTCAGCCGCTGGAGCTCTTCTTGCAAGCGCTCGGCCCCGCGCACGGTCAAAGGAATGGCAGACATGTCGTTTCCCAAACAAAAGTAGAAAACGCCCCCGACGGAGCGTTCTCGGTGTGAAGGCCGTAGGCCTGTCTCTCGCGCCGCCGTTGCTGCGTGGCGACTGTTGCGGGACGGCGGGATCAGGGAAGGCGCAAGGCTGAACCCGATCGGTTTCCCCTTTGCCCGCTCTGATCGGCCGGCCGGCGAGGCGGCGGGCTGCGACCAAAACAAAACCCCGGCTCGGGTCGGAACCGGGGCAATCAAGGTCATATTGTGGTCAAAGTTCGGACGAATTGCAAGCCGCCGGGAAAACCGTCGTTTTCCGCGCATTTCGCCGCCGTAACCCGCGAGAAAACGTCGTTTCCACGCAAGAAACCGCCAGATGCGGGCTGCGCCATGCTGATGGCCGCCAAGATCTTTCCAGGCTTTGCGCGAGTTTTCCGCTCCACCTGCGCCCACCCGCTCCCAATGCGGCGCTCGGCGCCGGCTGTTATTTCAGGATGATGGCGCCCGCCTGCGCGCCGCTTTCGAGCGGCCGCGCAGTCCCAGCGTCTTCACCCGCTGTTTATTGCGCATAAATCGTTCGTTGCATAAAAGATACTGCCCAATATCGACACGGTTTTTGATAGCCGCGCGTGTGTAAAAAATCGTAGTCAAAATGGCCAAAGAAGGTATAACCGGAAAGTTGCCTTATTAATGAACAATTAAAAACAACCGGTATTTCAACCGGCGCTTCTCTTTATTACTAAAAGGGGGTCGCGGAGTTTCTCCCAAAAACTCACCGCGAGAACGATCGATTGTGCGTGTTGCAGTCTGGCGGATGCATCGCAGTCATTCGGCGCGACATCCGCCTCCCATGGCGCTGTCCGGGCGGGGGACTTTCCCGGAGCGCGATGGGTCGCGTTCAAGACCGAGGAGCTCTCTCATGCTGGAAAAACTGAAAGTCCGTACCGGAATGCTGCTGGTGCTGTCCTGCTTCGTTATTGCCCTGGCGCTCGCTTGCGGCCTGGGCTGGATTAATGCCCAGCGCAGCGTCGTTGAAATAGAAGACCTGAATAATGTCGCCGTGCATCAGGTCGATCCGTTATATGAAGCAAACGGCGCCTTGCTGCGCACCCGCCTGGCCCTGGATGCAGGCATATCCGAGCTGCAATCCGGTTCCGCGGATCAAGCGGCGACATTCCTCCAGGCCGCCAACAGCCAATTGCAAATGGCGCGCGAACGCTACGCCCGGTATATGGCCGTGCCCAAGAGCGAGCGCGGGCAGCAGCTGGCGCAAACGCTGCAGGCCCGCTTCACCGAATACAGCGCCGCCCTGGATGCGCAGTATGCCGCGCTGAAGGAAAACGCCGCTCCCCGCTACCAGGCGGGGCAAGGCAAGCTGCGTCAGATCGATGAAGGTTTCACGAAGGACATGCAGGCCTTCCTGAGCCGGGTGGCAGAACGCAGCGATGCGGTGCTCGACAGCTCGCAGCGGACCTACGCCTCGGCCCGGATTTCGGCCGTCGCCCTGCTCTCCACGGCCCTGCTGCTGGCCGCACTGTGCTGGGCCTTCATCCGTCGCGGCGTGCTGCTGCCGCTGCGGGAAGCCGGCATGCACTTCGACCGCATCGCGGGCGGCGACCTGACCAGCCGGGTGGAAACCCGCTCCAACAATGAAATCGGCGCCCTGTTCGCAGCGCTCAAGCGCATGCAGGAAGGCCTGACCCGCACCGTTTCCACGGTGCGCCAGGGCGTGGACGAGATCAACATCGGCTCCGCCGAGATCGCCGCCGGCAACGCCAACCTGTCCAGCCGCACGGAAGAACAGGCCGCCGCGCTGGAGCAGACCGCCGCCACCATGGAGCAGTTGGCAGCCACGGTCAAGCAGAACGCCGAGAACGCCGCCCAGGCCAACCAGCTCGCGGCCGTCAGCATGGAAGTGGCGCAGCGCGGCGGGCAGACCGTGGGCCAGGTGGTCCAGACCATGCAGGGCATTTCGGACAGCTCGAAACGCATCGCCGACATCGTCTCGGTCATCGACGGCATCGCCTTCCAGACCAATATCCTGGCCCTGAACGCAGCCGTGGAAGCCGCGCGCGCCGGCGAACAGGGCAAGGGTTTCGCGGTCGTCGCCGGCGAGGTCCGCACGCTGGCCCAGCGCGCGGCGCAGGCGGCCAAGGAAATCAAGACCTTGATCGAAACCTCGGTGGACACCGTGACGTCGGGCTCGGCGCACGTCACGGCCGCCGGCCAGACCATGCAGGAAATCGTGACCTCGGTGCAGCGCGTGGCCGACATCATGGGCGAAATCTCGGCGGCCTCGGCCGAACAGGCCGGCGGCATCGACCAGATCACCCTGGCGGTATCGCAGATGGACGAGGTGACGCAGCAGAACGCCGCGCTGGTGGAAGAGGCCTCGGCCGCCGCCTCGGCCATGGAGGAACAGGCCCGCAAGCTGGCGGAGGCCACGGCGGTGTTCAAGACCCAGTCGGGCCAGGTGATCGAGGCCGAACCGGCCGCCGTGCTGGCCCATGGCGCCCGGGCAACGCGCCTGTCGCGCTCCTGAGCCGGGCGGGCCTGATCGGGCCGGGCGACGCATGCCCGGCCCGGCGGGCCTTATTTCCTGCGGCGCAGCAAGGCGTAAAGGATGATGGCGCCGAAGGTGGCGGTGCCGATGCCGCCCAGCGTGAAATTACCCAGCTTGACGGTGAAATCACCCGCGCCCAGCACCAGCGTGACCGCGGCCACGATCAGGTTGCGGTTGTCGCTGAAATCGACCTGGTTCACCACCCAGATGCGGGCGCCGGCCACGGCGATCAGGCCGAACACCACGACCGACATGCCGCCCAGCACGGGCGCCGGGATGGTCTGGATCAGGGCGCCGAACTTGGGCGAGAAACCCAGCACGATGGCGATCAGTGCCGCCACCACGAAGACCAGGGTGGAATAGATGCGGGTCACGGCCATCACGCCGATGTTCTCGGCATAGGTGGTGACGCCGGTGCCGCCCACCGCGCCCGACACCATGGTGGCCACGCCGTCGCCGACGAAGGCGCGGCCCAGGTAGCGGTCCAGGTCCTGGCCCGTCATGGCGCTGACCGCCTTGACGTGGCCCAGGTTCTCGGCGACCAGGATGATGGCGACCGGCACGATCAGGCCCATGGCCTCGGCCTTGAACACCGGCGCCGCGAAATGAGGCAGGCCGAACCAGGCCGCCGCCGCCACGCCCGCAAAGTCGACCGGCTTGCCCAGGCCCAGGACATTGGCGCAGATCACGTACACCACGCAGGCCAGGATCAGGCCCACCAGGATCAGCAGTCGCTGCACCATGCCGCGCGTATACACGGCGATGCCGCCCACGCACAGGACGGTGACGATGGCCATGGCGGTGTCGAAGCCCGACTGCCCCATCGCGCCCTTGGCCGCGATGGGCGCCAGGTTCAGGCCGATCACGGCCACCACGGCCCCGGTCACGACAGGCGGCATCAGCGTGTCGATCCAGCCCGCCCCGCCGCCGGCGCGCGCATTGACGGCCCAGACGATCAGGCCGATCAGGGTATAGGCCAGGCCGCAGGCGATGATGGCGCCCAGCGCCACGCCAATATTGGCGTTGGCGCCGCCGCCCGCGTAGCCGGTGACGGCGATGACGCCGCCGATGAAGGCGAAGCTGGATCCCAGGTAGCTCGGCACCCGGCCGCCCACGAACAGGAAGAAGATCAGCGTGCCAATGCCCGACATCAGGATGGCGACGTTCGGATCGAACCCCATCAGCAGCGGCGCCAGCACCGTGGAGCCGAACATGGCGACCACGTGCTGCGCGCCCATGGCCACGTTCTTGGGCCAGGACAGCCTTTCGTCGGGCGCGATGATGACGCCGGGCTCGGCGTCGTCCGCCAGGCGCCAGCGCGGAAAGTACGATTTGGACATGGATTCCCCAGGATGTTGTCGGGTCGATGGGCCCGGACGGCGCCCGCTAGCCTTGCGCCCGCTCCGTTGAGGCAAGCGGCGGGCGGGCGCCAGTGTAAAGGCCCGCAGGAACCCCCTGCAATATTTAAGTCCCGCCATAAGACATGTAACGCGAGCACCCAGCGGGACGCCACGGATCCGGCTCCGCCGGTCCGTAGGCGTGCCCCCTTGAGGGGGAGGCGCGCAAGCGCCTCGGGGGTGGGCCTTAATTTCAGCGCCAGAATGCCGTACTTGTCAGGACCTACCCCAGAAAATCACCAACAACGCGGGACTATCATGGCCATCAACCCTATCGGCAGCACCTCGAATAACGCCATGTTCGACCTCTGGAACCAGAAAATCCGGGCGAACAGGGAGGAAAAGAGCGCAGACGGCTCGGATCCGGTCAGCATCTCGGCGGACGGCAAACTGCGCCTGAACGGCGAGCAAAGCGGCCTGTCCGCCTCGAACAAGAAGGCCGAAGAGGCCGCGGACCTCGAGCCCAAGGAAGACGACGACATCTACACCCGCCAGATCAAGCAGTTGCTGCGCCAGCTGAGCAAGGTCATGGAGCAGATCCGCAAGATCGAGGCCAGCAGCATGTCGCCGGAACAGAAGTCGCAACAGCTGCAGTCCCTGAACTCGCAGGCCACGCAGATCATGGGCCAGATCCAGAAGGTCCTGGTTGCGAAGGCCAAGGCGGCCAAGGCGGCCGGCTAGGCCGAGCAGATGAAGACCGCCGAGCGACGCATGCGCCCGGCGCAGAGCTTGGTCAACGGGTGCGCGAGCGGCAGCCCCGGTTAGCGCGACGCCGCGCGTCGCGTTAAGCTCCCGGGATCCCTTCCCCTACCGCTACGTACCCCGCATGACTGAAATCTGGTTCACCCGCCACGGCGAACCCGACGGGAACCGCCAGCGCCGCCTGCAAGGCTGGCAAGACATTCCGCTGAACGAGGCCGGCCGGCAGCAGGCCGCGCAACTGGCCGCGCGCATGCGCGACGAGGCCGTCCAGACGCGCTTCGACGCCCTCTACAGCAGCGACCTGCAGCGCGCCCGCGATACCGCCCAGCCCGTGGCCGAACAGCTGGACCTGCGCATCCGCACCGAGCCCGGCATCCGCGAACGCGGCTTCGGCGTGCTGGAAGGGCTGGACCTGGAACACATCGACACGCTGGCCCCGGCGGCGGCGGCCTCCTGGAAGAGCCGCGATCCGCTGCGCCCGCTGGATGGCGGCGAGACGCTGGGCCAGTTCCAGTCGCGCGTGATTTCCACGGTGGACGACATTGCCGGACGCCACGGCGGCGAGCGCATCATGCTGTTCACGCACGGCGGCGTGCTGGACATCGTCTGGCGCCACGCTAGCGGCGTGCCGCTCAACGCCCCGCGCGACGCGTCGATGCTGAACGTCAGCATCAACCGCGTCGGCGTGAGCGGTCGCGAATGGCAGGTACTGGATTGGGGCGACGTCAGCCACGTGAGCGGCGAGACGCGCAACGACGTGGTGCGCTAAACACCCCCGGCGGGCGGAATCAGCCCGCCTTGCGCGGCTTGCGCGGCGCGTTGCGCGCCAGCCTGTCATAGACCGCATTGGGCAACAGGCGCATCAGCCGCGCCGCCACGCCCATCTGCCACGGGATCACCCGGTACGACACGCCGCGCTCGATGGCGGCATGGGCGCGCCGGGCGAAATCCCCGGCCTCCATCAGGAATGGCATCGAATAGGGGTTGTGCGCCGTCATCGCGGTCTTGATGTAGCCCGGCGCAATGGTCACAACCCGGATCCCGTCTCCCGCCAGTTCCAGCCTCAGGCTTTCGCAATAGGTCGTCACCGCCGACTTGGACGCGCTGTAGGCGCCCGCGCCCGGCAGCCCGCGCACGCCGGCCACGCTGGAAATCCCCACCAGCCGCCCGCCGCCGGCGTTGCGCATCGCGCCGACGAAAGGCTCGAAGGTCGCCACGGTGGCCAGCAGGTTGGTGTCGACGATGGCCTTGAACACGTCATAGTCCTCGCCATGCTCGGTCAAGGTGCCCGCGCTGATGCCGGCGCTGGCGATCACCACGTCCACCCGTCCCTGGCAGAAGGCGATGAAATCCGTGGCGGCCGCATGCAGGGCCTGACGGTCGCGCACGTCCACCGCATAGCAGCGGTGCTGTCCGGGCAGGCTGGCGGCCAGTTCCCGCAAGGCCGCCTCGCGACGGCCCAGCAGGCCCAGGGTCGCGCCGGTCTCGGCGTAGCGCTGCGCCAACGCGCGGCCCAGGCCGCTGCTGGCGCCAGTGATGAAGACTCGGTTCATGACGGATGGAGAGATCGGAAGGTATGGGGACCGGCGGGCGGCGGGCAGAAAAAAGGCGGCGCCCCGTCACCGGAAAGCACCGCCTTCATGCTACAGCAAACCCGCCCGGAACCTGCCTGGACGGACGCTGCGCGCAGGCCGTCCTACAGGAAGATCCAGGCCAGGATGCCGCCCACCAGCAGCCACTTGGTCAGGTAGTACAGCGGCTGGCTGCGCTTCTTCAGGGCCTTGCCGACCCGGCGCACCGCGTACACGGCGCCGAAGATGCGGTTGATGCCGCCGGTCTTGTCGCCTTCCTGGTTGGGCGCGGCCGCCGCGCGCAGCAGGAAGCCGCCCACCACGCGGTTGACGGCCTGGGCCCAGCGGAAGCGCATCGGACGCTCGACGTCGGCGAACAGGATGATCCGGTTCTGATCGGTCTTGTTCTCGGCGTAGTGGATGAAGGTCTCGTCGAAGACCACGGCCTCGCCGTCGCGCCAGTAGTAGGTCTCGCCGTCGACGTTGATGTAGCAGTCGGGGCTGTTGGGCGTGATCAGGCCCATGTGGAAACGCAGCGAGCCCGCGTAGGGGTCGCGGTGGCGCGGCAGCCGGCTGCCCGGGGGCAGCGAGGCGAACATGGCGGCCTTGATGTTCGGGATGCCCTTGAGCAGCTCGGTCGTGACCGGGCACAGCGCGCTGGCCGAGGGATGGTCGGCGTCATACCACTTCAGGTAGAAGCGCTTCCAGCCGCTCTTGAAGAACGAATTGAAGCCGGCGTCGTTGTATTTGTCGGACGCCTTGATATGACCATCGCCGAACAGGCGCACGGCCTCTTCGCGGATCTCGTCGCAACGGTCCAGCAGCACCTTCAGCTCGGGAAAGTCCTTCAGGTCCAGGTACGGCTGATTCGGCACGCTGGAAAACGCGTACATGAAGCAGTTCAGCGGCGCGGTGAACGTGGAATGATCCAGCGCCTGGCGCGAGAACTTGTGCCTGACCCGGCCACGGAAATGCACGACCGTGGCGCAAACAATGAATAACGCAAGAATGAACCACTTCATCCCTACACCTCCAGAATGACTTCGGGCGTGCCGCGCACGCCCGAGAGCCTTATTTGTCCGCCAGGGACGCGTGAAGTTCCTGCAACGGGTACACCTGCAGGCCCAGGCCTTGGCGCAGGTACTGCATGCCCTCAACGGCGGCGCGGGCGCCGGCGATGGTCGTGAAGAACGTCACGCGCGCGGCCAGCGACTGCGTGCGGATGGTGCGCGAGTCGGCGATGGCGTTGCGACGCTCTTCAACGGTGTTGATGACCAGCGAGATCTCGCCGTTCTTCACCATGTCGACGATGTGCGGACGGCCTTCGGTGACCTTGTTCACCAGCTGCACCGGAATGCCGGCGGCCTCGATCTCGGCGGCCGTGCCGCGCGTGGCGACCAGCTTGAAGCCCAGGGCGTGCAGGCCGCGCGCCACTTCCACGGCGCGGGGCTTGTCCTGGTTCTTCACGCTGATGAACACCGTGCCGGATTCCGGCAGGCGCACGCCGGCGGCCAGCTGCGACTTGACGAAGGCTTCGCCGAAGCTGTTGCCCACGCCCATGACTTCGCCGGTCGACTTCATTTCCGGTCCCAGGATGGTGTCCACGCCCGGGAACTTGACGAACGGGAACACGGCTTCCTTGACCGAGAAGTAAGGCGGCACGACTTCCTTGGTGACGCCCTGGTCGGCCAGCTTGCGGCCGGCCATGGCGCGCGCGGCGATCTTGGCCAGCTGCAGGCCGGTGGCCTTGGACACGTAGGGCACCGTGCGCGAGGCGCGCGGGTTCACTTCCAGCACGTAGACGTCGCCGCCCTGGATGGCGAACTGCACGTTCATCAGGCCGTTGACGTTCAGGGCCTTGGCCATCATCGCGGTCTGGCGCTTGATCTCGGCGATCACGTCGGCCGACAGCGAATACGGCGGCAGGCTGCAGGCGGAGTCGCCCGAGTGCACGCCGGCCTGCTCGATGTGTTCCATGACGCCGCCGATGAAGACGGTCTCACCATCGGACAGGCAGTCCACGTCGACTTCGGTGGCGTTGTTCAGGAAGCGGTCCAGCAGCACCGGAGAATCGTTGCTGACCTTGACCGCTTCGCGCATGTAGCGCTCCAGGTCCTGCTGCTCGTGCACGATTTCCATCGCGCGGCCGCCCAGCACGTAGCTCGGGCGCACCACCAGCGGGTAGCCGATTTCGGCGGCGTGGGCCAGCGCTTCGTTCTCGGTGCGGGCCGTGCGGTTGGGCGGCTGGCGCAGGCCGAGCTTGTGCAGCAGCTTCTGGAAGCGCTCGCGGTCCTCGGCCACGTCGATGGACTCGGGGCTGGTGCCGATGATGGGCACGCCGTTGGCTTCCAGCGCGCGCGCCAGCTTCAGCGGGGTCTGGCCGCCATACTGGACGATCATGCCGACCGGGTTTTCCTTGTGCACGATCTCCAGCACGTCTTCCAGCGTCAGCGGCTCGAAGTACAGGCGGTCGGAGGTGTCGTAGTCGGTGGACACGGTTTCCGGGTTGCAGTTGACCATGATGGTCTCGAACCCGTCGTCGCGCAGCGCCAGCGCGGCATGCACGCAGCAGTAGTCGAACTCGATGCCCTGGCCGATGCGGTTCGGACCGCCGCCCAGCACCACGATCTTCTTGCGGTCGGTGGGCGCGGCTTCGCACTCTTCCTCGTAGGTCGAGTACATGTAGGCCGTGCGGGTGGCGAATTCGGCGGCGCAGGTGTCCACGCGCTTGTACACGGGACGCACGTTGAGCTGGTGGCGCAGCTTGCGCACCTCGGACTCGGACGAATCCAGCAGGAAGGCCAGGCGGCGGTCGGAGAAACCGCGGCGCTTCAGTTCCCACAGGGTGGCGTAGTCCAGGTCGGACAGCGTCTTCTGCTCGAGCGCCAGCTCGATGTCGACGATTTCCTTGATCTGCGACAGGAACCACGGGTCGATGTGCGTGATGTTGTGCACTTCGTCCAGCGTGAAGCCCTGGGCGAAGGCGTCGCCCACGTACCAGATGCGCTCGGGGCCGGGCTCGCCCAGCTCGACCTGCAGCTTCTCGCGGTCGGTGGTCTTCTGGTTCAGGCCGTCCACGCCGACTTCCAGCCCGCGCAGCGCCTTCTGGAACGATTCCTGGAAGGTGCGGCCGATGGCCATGACTTCGCCGACCGACTTCATCTGGGTGGTCAGGCGCGCGTCGGCGGTGGGGAATTTCTCGAACGCGAAACGCGGCACCTTGGTGACCACGTAGTCGATCGAGGGCTCGAACGAGGCGGGCGTGGCGCCGCCAGTGATTTCGTTCTTCAGCTCATCGAGCGTGTAGCCCACGGCCAGGCGCGCGGCGACCTTGGCGATGGGGAAGCCGGTGGCCTTGGAGGCCAGCGCCGACGAACGCGACACGCGCGGGTTCATCTCGATGACGATCATGCGGCCGTTCTTCGGGTTGACCGCGAACTGCACGTTTGAGCCGCCCGTGTCCACGCCGATCTCGCGCAGCACGGCGATCGACGCGTTGCGCATGATCTGGTATTCCTTGTCCGTCAGCGTCTGCGCCGGCGCCACCGTGATGGAGTCGCCGGTGTGCACGCCCATCGGATCCAGGTTCTCGATGGAGCAGACGATGATGCAGTTGTCCGCCTTGTCGCGGACCACTTCCATCTCGAATTCCTTCCAGCCCAGCAGCGATTCCTCGATCAGCAGCTCGTTGGTGGGCGAGGCTTCCAGGCCGCGACGGCAGATGGTTTCGAATTCCTCGGCGTTGTAGGCGATGCCGCCGCCCGAGCCGCCCATGGTGAAGCTGGGGCGGATCACGGCGGGGAAGCCCGAGGTGCCGACTTCCGCGGCGATGCGGCGCTGCACTTCCCAGGCCTCGTCCATGCTGTGGGCGACGCCCGACTTGGCCGATTCCAGGCCGATGTCGGTCATGGCCTGCTTGAACTTCTGGCGGTCCTCGGCCTTCTCGATAGCGTGCTCGTTGGCGCCGATCAGCTCGACGTTGTGCTTCTTCAGCACGCCGTGGTGGGCCAGGTCCAGCGCGCAGTTCAGCGCGGTCTGGCCGCCCATGGTGGGCAGCAGCGCATCGGGCTTCTCGCGCTCGATGATCTTCTCGACCGCTTGCCAGGTGATGGGCTCGATGTAGGTGACGTCGGCCGTTTCCGGGTCCGTCATGATGGTGGCCGGGTTGCTGTTCACCAGGATGGTGCGGTAGCCCTCGGCCTTGAGCGCCTTGCACGCCTGGGCGCCCGAATAGTCGAACTCGCAGGCCTGCCCGATGATGATGGGGCCGGCGCCGATGATGAGGATGCTTTTTATGTCTGTACGCTTGGGCATGATGCGATCTTTACTTTTGGCCGGCCATCAGGCTGATGAACTTGTCGAACAGCACGACAATGTCGTGCGGGCCGGGGCTGGCCTCGGGGTGGCCCTGGAAGCAGAAGGCCGGACGGTCGGTGAGCTCGAAGCCCTGCAGCGTGCCGTCGAACAGCGAGACGTGCGTGGTGCGCGCGTTGGCGGGCAGGCTGGCCGCGTCCACCGCGAAACCGTGGTTCTGGCTGGTGATGAACACGCGCTTGGACGCCAGGTCCTGCACCGGATGGTTGGCGCCGTGGTGGCCGGTCTTCATCTTGACGGTCTTGCCGCCCACCGCCAGGCCCATGATCTGGTGACCCAGGCAGATGCCGAACACCGGCAGCTTCTGGTCCAGGAACTTGCGGGTGGCTTCGATGGCGTAGTCGCAGGGCTCGGGGTCGCCGGGGCCGTTGGACAGGAACACGCCGTCGGGATTGAGCTTGAGGACTTCGTCGGCCGTGGTCTGGGCCGGCACGAGCGTGATGCGGCAGCCGCGATCGGCCAGCAGGCGCAGGATGTTGCTCTTGACGCCGAAGTCGTAGGCCACGACGTGGAAGCGCGACTGGTCGGGCGAGGTGTAGCCTTCGCCCAGTTCCCAGGTGCCCTGGGTCCAGTCGGCGCGGTCCTTGATGGACACGACGCGGGCCAGGTCCTGGCCGGCCATGCCGGGGAAGCCGCGCGCCAGCTCGACGGCGCGCTCGGCGTCGGCGCCGACGAAGATGCAGGCGCCCTGGGCGCCCTTCTCGCGCAGGATGCGCGTAAGCTTGCGGGTGTCGATGCCGGAAATGGCGACGATGCCCTGCTCGGCAAGGTACTCGGGCAGCGATTGCGTGGAACGGAAATTCGACACGCGGGCCGGACAGTCGCGGACCACCAGGCCGGAGGCGTAGACGCGGTTCGCCTCGACGTCCTCGGCGTTGACGCCGGTGTTGCCGATGTGCGGATAGGTCAGCGTGACGATCTGGCCGCTATAGCTGGGATCGGTGAGAATTTCCTGGTACCCGGTCATGGCGGTGTTGAACACCACCTCGGCGACCGTATGGCCAGGCGCACCGATCGATACGCCTCGAAAAATGGTACCGTCCGCCAGAGCCAGAATTGCAGGAGGGAAGCGGTTGAGCCCCTCGGGAAAGAGTTGCGGCAGCACAGTAAACCCCGGTTTCAGAATCTATAATTAAACCTTCGGATTATACCTTGAGCGGCCCTAATTCCCGGGAAACCGCGCCAAATAAGGCCGAAACGGGTGATTCCGGCCCGCCCGTGGGCCAATCGCCGCCCTGCCTCGCGCCAGCCCGGACCATCACGACGGTGATACGCTAGGGCCTGTTCCAGGTCGCCGCGCCCGGCAAGGGCAGCCGGCGGCCGCAATCCCCTAGCAGCGAGCCGCACCGCCCATGTCCAGCCAACTCGACGCATTGCGCCTTCACACCACCGTGGTCGCCGACACCGGGGACTTCGAAGCAATGAAGGCCTTGCGCCCCACCGACGCCACCACCAACCCGTCCCTGATACTCAAGGCCGTGCAGCAGGACGCCTACCGCCCCCTGCTGGAACGGACCGCGCGCGACCATCGCGGCGCCTCGACCGCCGAGCTGATGGACCGCCTGCTGGTGGCCTTCGGCCAGGCCATCCTGAACATCGTGCCGGGCCGCGTGTCGACCGAGGTCGACGCGCGCCTGTCCTTCGACACCCGCGCCACCGTCGAGCGCGCCCGCAGCCTGATCGCGCTGTATGAAGCGGCCGGCATCGCGCGCGAGCGCGTGCTGATCAAGATCGCCTCCACCTGGGAAGGCATCCAGGCGGCCCGCGCGCTGCAGGCCGAAGGCATCCGCTGCAACCTGACGCTGCTGTTCTCGCTGCCGCAGGCTGTCGCCTGCGCCGACGCCGGCGTGCAGCTGATCTCGCCCTTCGTGGGCCGCATCTACGACTGGCACAAGAAGGCCGCTGGCGCCGGCTGGGACGAGGCCGCCAACGCCGGCCCGAACGATCCCGGCGTGCTGTCGGTGACCCGCATCTACCGCTATTACAAGCAGTTCGGCATCGCCACCGAGATCATGGGCGCCAGCTTCCGCAACGTGGGCCAGATCCTGGCGCTGTCGGGCTGCGACCTGCTCACCATCAGCCCCGAGCTGCTGAACAAGCTGGCGGCCACCGAAGGCGACGCGCCCGCGCAGCTGCGCGCCGGCGATGGCGCGGGCCACATCGCCCGCATCGCCTCGGACGAGATCAGTTTCCGCGGCCTGCTCAACGAGGACGCCATGGCCACGGAAAAACTGTCCGAAGGCATCCGGCTGTTCGTCGCGGACGCGGTCAAGCTGGACGCGCTGATCGAAGCGCAGCGCGGCTAGGTTCCCCCGCGCAAGAGAAAGGCCGGGCGCCAGGCCCGGCCTTTTTTTCGTCCTGCCCGCGCGGCCATGCCCGCCATCAGCGGTGGTCGTGCGTATGGACCTGCAAGGCCTCCAGGAAGCGCGACACCATGTTGTAGGCAGCCACCGTGGCCGTCAGCTCAACCAGCAGCTTGTCGCTGCCCATGGCCTGGCGCGCGGCCTGGAACACGGCGTCGGGCACCTGCACCTGACGCGTCATGGCGTCGGTATAGGCCAGCACGGCGCGCTCGCGGGCGTCGAACAACGTCGAGTCCTGCCAACCGTCCAGCGCATCCAGCTGCGCCTGCGTCACGCCTTCCTTCAGCGCGATCGGCGCGTGCTGGTCAGCTTCGTAGGGCGCGCCGTTCAGCACCGCCACGCGCATGATGACCAGCTCGCGCAGGTCGCCCGGCAAGGTGCTGAGCTGGCGGATCGAGGTCAGGTAGTTGAGCCAGCCGCCGGCCACCGCCGGGCTGTGCAGCAACATCTGGTACAGATGCAGCACGCTGCCGCGCTCGGCGACGATGCGCTCGACCAGCGGCTGGGCCTCGGGATGGGACAGGTCTGCGTAGGGTATGCGCGCCATGGTCAGGCTCCGTTCAGATCTTTTCGGTTTCGCCCGACTTGGGCTGCCACTTCATCAGGCGCTTCTCGCCCAGGCCGACGATGTAATCCAGCGCCAGCGCGAACGCCGTCAGCACCACGATGCCGGCGAACACGGTGTTCACGTCGAAAGTGCCCTCGGCCTGCAGGATCAGGTAGCCCACGCCGCTGGCCGAACCCAGATACTCGCCCACCACCGCGCCCACGAAGGCCAGGCCGACGGAGGTATGCAGGCTGGAGAACACCCAGCTGGTGGCGGACGGCAGGTAAACGTGGCGCAGCAGCTGGCGGCGGCGCGCGCCCAGCATGCGCGCGTTGTCCAGCAGCGTGGGGCTGACCTCGCGCACACCCTGGTAGACGTTGAAGAACACGATGAAGAACACCAGGGTCACGGCCAGCGCCACCTTGGACCAGATGCCCAGGCCGAACCACATGCCGAAGATGGGCGCCAGGATCACGCGCGGCATCGAGTTGGCCGCCTTGATGTACGGATCCAGGATCGCGCTGGCCAGCGGCGACAGCCCCAGCCACAGCCCTGCCCCCAGGCCCGCCGCCGTGCCGATGAAGAACGCCAGCACGGTCTCGGTCAGCGTCACCCACAGGTGCGTGTAGATGTCGGCGTTGGTGACGAACCACGCCCAGATGCGACCCCACACCTTCAGCGGCTCGCCGAAGAAGAACGCAACCTTGGGATCGCGCGAGGCCAGGTGCCAGACGCCCAGGATCACGACCAGCAGCAGCAACTGCCAGAAACGCAGGCTGGCCGAACCCGGCTTGATCAGAGACTTCGACATGTCAATCTTCCGTTCTGCAATTGCGCCCCCTTTTGCCACAGACACGCCTCACGACCAGAGTAACGGCCGCCATCAAAGCCAGGCTGCCGTCAAAGCGGGGCCGCCGCGGAGCCGGCTTTGCCGGGCCGCCCGCGGCGCCCCCTGAGGGGAGGCGCCGCAGGCGCTTCGGGGGGGGGGATCATTTCCTTTGCTGGGCATAGCCTTTCAGGACCTCTTCGCGCAGCACGCCCCAGATCGCGGCGTGCAGTTCGACGAAACGCGGATGCGTGCGCACCTCGGCCACGTCGCGCGGACGCGGCAGGTCGATGACGAACTCGCCGATCGGATGCGTGCCGGGCCCGGCCGACAGCACCACCACGCGGTCGCTCATGGCGATGGCCTCGTCCAGGTCATGGGTGATGAAGAGCACGGCCTTGCGCTTGGCCATCCACAGGTCCAGCACCTCGTTTTCCATCAGCTGGCGCGTCTGGATGTCCAGCGCCGAGAACGGCTCGTCCATCAGGATGATGTCGGGATCGCGGATCAGCGTCTGCGCCAGCATCACGCGCTTGCGCATGCCGCCGGACATCTGGTGCGGATAGCGGTCCTCGAAACCGCCCAGGCCGACGCGGCGCATCCATTCGCGGCCACGCGCCTCGCCTTCCTGGCGCGGCACGCCGGCGAAATCCAGGCCGGCCATCACGTTGTCCAGCGCGCTGCGCCACGGCAGCAGCGCCTCGCCCTGGAACATGTAGCCGGCGCGGGCATTGATGCCCGACAGCGGCTGGCCGAAGACCTTGACCTGCCCCGACGACGGCGCCAGCAGGCCGGCGCCGACGTTCAGCAAGGTGGACTTGCCGCAGCCGGTGGGGCCGACCACGGACACGAACTCCCCTGGCGCGATGGCCAGGGAGGTGTCGCTGACCGCGGTGTAGCGTTGCGAGCGGTCGTCGCGGGAAACAAAGGTGCAGCTGATGTTTTCCAGCGCGAGCGCGGCTTCAGCCATTGGGGTACTTCTCGTTGGCGCGGCGCGCGAAATCGTTGGTCCAGACCTTCGAGGCGTCGATCTTGGCGGCGTCGAAATCGGCCTGGTAGGCGGCCAGCGCCTTGAGCGCGGTGGCCGCGCCGTCCTCCGGGATCAGCCCGTCGGGCGACAGGCCTTCCAGGCTCTTGGAGATGGCGGTCTTGTACACGGCCGGGTCGCCCAGCAGATAGCTTTCGGGCACGACCTTGGCGATCTCATCGGGGCCGGCCTTCTGGATCCACTTGTCTGCGCGCACCAGCGCGTTGGCCAATGCCTGGGTAGTGTTGGGATTGGCGTCGATGAAGGCCTGCGGCGCGTACAGGCAGCCGGCCGGCATATTGCCGCCGAAGATCGCCTGCGTGTCCTTGAGCGTGCGGGTGTCGACGATGATCTGGATCTCGCCCGGCATCTCCAGCATGGACACCACCGGGTCGGTATTCGAGATGGCGTCGATCTGGCCGCTGCGCAGCGCGGTCACCGCGCCCGCGCCGGCGCCCACGCCGATGATGGACACGTCGGATGCCTTCAGGCCGTGCTTGGCCAGGAAGAAGTTGACCACCATGTTGGTGGACGAGCCCGGCGCGGTCACGCCGATCTTCTTGCCCTTGAGGTCCGCCGGGCCCTTGTAGCCGGGCATGGCCTTCTTCGACACGCCCACGCCGATCATGGGCGCGCGGCCCTGCAGCGCGAAAGCGCGGTAGAACTGGCCCTTGGACTGCATGGCCAGCGTGTGCTCGAAGGCGCCCGACACCACGTCGGCGCTGCCGCCCACCACGGCCTGCAGGGCCTTGGAGCCGCCGGCGAAGTCGGCGATGCTCACGTCCAGCCCTTCGTCCTTGAAATAGCCCCGCGCTTCGGCGATGGATAGCGGCAGGTAGTAGATCAGCGGCTTGCCGCCGACGGCGATCTGAACCTTGGTCTTTTCCAGCTTCTGCGCGCGCACGATGGCGGGGGCCATGCCCATGACGCCGGCGGCGCCGGCCATCTTGAGCAGATCACGACGAGTGACTGTCATTGCTTGTCTCCTGGTTCTCGGGCCTACCGATGGCGCCGGTCTTCGCCAGCTCGTCGATAGCCGCTGAATCATACCCCAGCGATTTCAGGACTTCCTCGGTATGTTCCCCTAATTCCGGCCCGATCCAGCGCGTGCCGCCAGGGGTTTCGGACAGCTTCGGCACCACCGCCGGCAGCTTGACCGGCGAGCCATCGGTGAAGCGGTGCTGCTCGATCATGCCGCGCGCCAGGAACTGCGGATCGGCGAACATGTCGGCCACGCTGTAGATCTTGCCCACGGGCACATCGGCCCGTTTGAGCGTGCCCAGCGCCTCGTCGATGTCGCGTCCGCCGCACCATTGCTGGATGGCGCCGTCGATCTCCTCGACGCGGCGGGCGCGGCCGTCGTTGCGCGCCAGGTCGGGATCGGCGGCCAGGTCCTCGCGGCCGATGGCCTGCATCAGGCGGCGGAAGATGGCGTCGCCGTTGCCGGCGATGACCACGTTCTGGCCGTCGCGGGTGGTGTAGGTGTTGGAGGGCACGATGCCCGGCAGCGCGCCGCCGGTGCGCTCGCGCACCACGCCGGCCACGTCGTACTCGGGCACCAGGCTCTCCATCATGTTGAACACGGCCTCGTACAGCGCCACGTCCACCATCTGGCCCTGCCCCGCCCGGCAGGCCTCGCCGGCCTGGCCGTTCCAGCGGCCGCCGGTGGCGTCGCGGTGGCGCAGCGCCATCATCGCGCCGATCACGCCATGCAGCGCGGCGATCGAATCGCCAATGGAAATGCCGACCCGCAAGGGCGGCCGGTCCGGATGGCCCGACACGTAGCGCAGGCCGCCCATGGATTCGCCGATGGCGCCGAAACCCGGCTGGTCCTTCATCGGCCCGGTCTGCCCGTAACCGGACAGCCGTACCATGATGGTCGCGGGATTCAACGCGCGCAGCTGCTCGTAGCCCAGGCCCCACTTCTCCAGCACGCCGGGGCGGTAGTTCTCGACCACCACGTCGGCCTCCAGCGCCAGTTGGCGCGCGATGTCGCGGGCGCGCGGATCCTTGAGGTTGAGCGCGATGGAGCGCTTGTTGCGCGCCTGCACCGACCACCACAGCGAGTTGCCCTGGTGCAGATGACGCCAGCTGCGTATGGGATCGCCGCCGCCCGAGCCGTCCGGGCCGTGCGGGGTTTCCACCTTGATGACGTCGGCGCCGAATTCGCCGAAGATGCGCGCCGCGAATGGGCCCGCGATGAGCGTGCCAAGTTCCAGGACTTTCAGCCCTGTCAAAGCCGACATGGTTTGTCTTCCTCTGGTGGATGACGCCAGCCACGGTACATTGCCGCGGCCGTGCGCCGCGTCGCCTGGGCGACGCGATAGGTCTAGGTGCTCTTGCGCTCCATCAGTGCCCAGGCGATGGTGCCGGCGTCCACGTATTCAAGCTCGCTGCCCGCCGGCACGCCGCGCGCCAGTCGCGTGACCTTCAGCCCGCGCTCGGACAGGGCCTCGCCCAGGAAGTGGGCGGTGGTCTCGCCCTCGGCGGTGAAGTTGGTGGCCAGGATGACTTCCTGCACCACGCCGTCGGTGGCGCGACGGATGACGCGGTCGAAATCCAGCTCGCGCGGGCCGATGCCCTCCAGCGGCGCGACCCGGCCCATCAGCACGTAGTACAGGCCACGGTAGCCGTGGCTGGACTCGATCATGTTCTGGTCCGCTGGCGTCTCGACGATGCACAGCAGCGAGGGATCGCGCTTGGGATTGGCGCAGGTGGAGCAGATCTCGTCTTCGGTGAAGCTGTTGCAACGCGCGCAGTGACGCAGGTTCTGCACCGCGCCGGCCAGCGCCCGGCCCAGCATGTCCGCACCCTGCAGATCGTGCTGCATCAGGTGGTAGGCCATGCGCCGGGCCGAACGCACGCCCACGCCAGGCAGGCGCCGCAGGGCCTCGATCAGCGAGACCAGTGGTTCGGGTTCAGGCAGTTGGGGATCCATGACGCGGCGGCCTCAACCAGGCTAGTCAGTTGTCCGTGGCGCGGGCGCGCGACATCAGAAGGGGAACTTCATGCCCGGGGGCATGGGCATGCCGGCGGTCACCGACGCCATCTTTTCCTGCGAGGTCGCCTCGGCCTTGCGCAGCGCGTCGTTGAACGCCGCGGCCACCAGATCTTCCAGCATGTCCTTGTCGTCGCCCAGCAGCGACGGGTCGATGGCGACGCGCTTGACGTCGTGGCGGCAGGTCATGGTGACCTTGACCAGGCCGCCGCCCGAGGCGCCCTCGACCTGGATCTCGGCCAGCGCGTCCTGCGCCTTCTTCATGTTTTCCTGCATCTGCTGCGCCTGGCGCATCAGGCCGGCCAGTTGTCCTTTCATCATGGCGATGTTCCTTGAACTAAGGGGTGTGATCGGGAATGTGCCGCCGCGTTAGCGGGCGGCGGGGGCGTCCACGTGGCGGACCGAACCGGCCACCACCTGGCCGCCGAAATCGGATACCAGGGCCTGCACGAAGGGATCGACAGCGACCGCGTCCTCGGCGGCCTGCTGGCGCGCGGCGCGCTCGGCCTGGGCCACGGCATGCGCGGTGGCGTCACCGACCGCGCCCACGTCCACGTCCAGCCGGATGCCCTGGCCGAAGTGTTCGCACAGCACGGTCTGCAGGCGCACGCGGCTTTCGCTTTCGGCCAGCGTCTTCACGGCCACGCGCAACACGATGGCATCGCCGTGCACGCCTGCCCATTCGCTCTGGCGCGCCAGCTCGGCCGCCAGGCCGGTGACCGGCAGGCGCGCGGCCAGCTCGGGCCAGGAAGCCTGCGTCATGTCGGCGATGCGGGCGCGGGACTGGCGCTTGCGCGCGGGCGGCGCTTCGCGGCGGACCGGCGCGGCGGCGGCCGGCGCGGCCGACGAAGGCGCGCTGGCCAGCGTTTCGAATTCATCATCCGGATCGGACGTGAAGCCGCTTTCCGGCACGAAGCCGCCTTCGGCTTCGTAGGGAATTTCCTCGTCGACCCATGACGGCGGACCGTCGGGTTCATCCTGCGCCGGCGCGGGCGCCGTGACGGCGGAGACCACCGGCGTCACGGCCAGCGCGGCGGCGCCGGGCTTGGCTTGTACGGCGGCAGGCGCGGCATCGGGCAACTCTTCCCAAGGCGGCACGCCTTCCGGCGCGGCGGAAGGCTCGGCCGGCGCGGCCTGAGCCACGGACGCCACGCTCGCGGGTTCCTCCGTGGCTGGCGCGGCAGGCATGCCGGATTGCGGGGCAACGGCCTGGGACGCGGCCGCTTGCGGCGCGGCGGCCTGCGTCGGCTGCGCGGGCGCAACGGATTCAGGCGCGGCGACAGGAGCAGGGGCCGGCGCAGCCGGCGCTTCGACCTGTGCCGCTTGCGGGCGCGGCGCAGCCACAGGCGCCGGCGTAGAAACCGGCGCGGCGGCTGCCACGGCGGGTTCGGCCGTCTGGCGCGCCGGCGCGGCCGGCGCTTCCAGCGCGGTCTGCGGGCCGGCCTCGCCGTTCAGCGCCAGCATGCGCAGGCAGGCCATGATGAAGCCGGCGTATTCGTCGGGCGCCAGCGTCAGCTCGCCGCGGCTGTGCACGGCGACGGAATAGAACAGCTGGACGGCGTCCGGATGCAGGGCCTGCGCCAGCCGCGAGATATCGGCGGCCAGCGGGTCTTCCGCCGGCGTGACGCCGGTCACGCGCTGCTCGATCGCCACGCGCGAGAGCAGCACCGCCAGGTCCGCCAGCGCGCCGGCATAGGACAGGCCGCGGATGGCCAGCTCGTCGGCCACGGCCAGCACGCCCTTGGCGTCGCCCGTGGCCAGCGCGTCCAGCAACCGCACCAGATGACGCTGGTCGATCGTGCCCAGCATGCCGCGCACGGCTTCTTCGGTCAGGTTGCCGGCGCTGTAGGCGATGGCCTGGTCGGTCAGCGACAGGGCATCGCGCATGGAGCCGGAGGCCGCCTGGCCGATCAGGCGCAGCGCGGGAATCTCGAAGCCGACCTGTTCCTGGCCCAGCACGGCCTGCAGATGGCCGACGATGGAGTCGGCCGGCATCTGCTTCAGGTTGAACTGGAGGCAGCGCGACAGCACGGTCACCGGGATCTTCTGCGGATCGGTGGTCGCGAGGATGAATTTGACGTGCGGCGGCGGCTCTTCCAGCGTCTTGAGCATGGCGTTGAACGCATGCCCGGTCAGCATGTGGACTTCGTCGATCATGTAGACCTTGAAGCGGCCCGCGCCCGGCGCGTAGACGGCCTGCTCGAGCAGCTGGGTCATTTCCTCGACGCCGCGGTTCGAGGCCGCGTCCAGTTCGAGGTAGTCGACGAAACGGCCGGAATCGATCTCGGTGCAGGCGCGACAGACGCCGCAGGGCTTGGAGGTGATGCCGGTTTCGCAGTTGAGCGACTTGGCCAGGATGCGCGACAGCGTGGTCTTGCCCACGCCGCGGGTGCCGGTGAACAGCCAGGCGTGATGCAGTCGCTGGGTGTCCAGCGCGTGCGTGAGCGCGCGCACCACGTGATCCTGTCCCACGAGGGTATCGAACGATCGCGGCCGCCACTTGCGGGCCAGTACCAGATAAGTCATGGCTGGATTGTAGAGCCTTTGCAAGAGCCGTTGCCTACCCCCGCGAAATGCAAAGGGGACGGAATCATCTTCCGGGGAATCCCCCGTGGAAAATAACCCCGTCCCCTTTGCGAAAACCGGTTGGCGAGCCTGACTCCGGCACTGACCCTAAACGACTATGGCTGCTTCGTTCCCGACCTGACCAGGTTCACCGTCGAACCATGCGGAGGGGCCCGCCAGCACGAATTC
>NZ_JAGTJY010000240.1:0-4472 GCF_018195695.1 Achromobacter sp. Marseille-Q0513
TCATTCCGGTGCTGGACCGGCTGCAGCAGTCCGCCCAATCCGTCCGGCAGGCGCTGTTCGACGCCGCCGAGCTGCCGACCGGTGCGGCATCCGGCTCGGCCGCCGCGCCGGCGCGGCAAGCCTGGAACACGCTGCGCCAGAATATGCGGCTGGAGTCGGACGCCCTGCGCCATGCCTTGCGCGTGGGCATCGGCGCCACGCTGGCCGTCGCCTTGTCGCGCAGCTTCGCCGTCAATCACGGCTACTGGATGTCGCTGACCCTGGTCTTCATCCTGCAACCCTATTTCGCCGCCACCTGGCAGCGCACCGTGGAACGCGTGCTGGGCAGCGTCGCGGGCGCGATCGGCGCCTCCTTGCTGGGCCTGCTGCTGAGCACGCCGCTTTCCGTCGCGCTGGCCGTGCTGCCGATCGCGCTGGGCACGTTTGCCGCGCGCACGGTGAACTACGCGCTGTTCACATTTTTCCTGACCTCGCAGTTCGTGCTGGTCAGCCATATCCAGCAGCCGGACCTGCACGAACCGGAACTGGCCGCGCTGCGCGCCTTCAACAGCGTGCTGGGCGCCGCGCTGGCGCTGCTGATCGGCTTTCTGCTGTGGCCGGAGAAGGCGCCCCGCGAACTGGCCGGCGCGCTGGCGCGCGCGCTGCAACGACACGCCGACTATGTGCTGGCGCTCATCCGGGAGAAAAGCGGCGAACAGGCGGACTCGCCACGCCGCATCGTCGAACTGCGCCGGCAGGCCTGCCTGGCGGCCGACAATGCCCAGGCGTCGCTGGAACGGCTGCAGCAGAACCCCCTGCATCGCGACAGCAAGGTCGACACGGCCGAAACCCTGCTCAACGCCATGCGCCGGGTGACCGCCGCCGGCACCGTGCTGGAAATCCAGCCCGCCCTGCCTGTGGACAGCGAGGCGGCATCCGCGCTGCGCGACTATGGCGAGACCCTGGCGCGGGCCCTGCACCCGCGCGACGGCGAACCGGAACCCGGCGGCCGGGTCATGCCGGTGCCGCTGGCGGTGGGCCAGGCGCAGCCCGGCCTGCCGGAACCCCTGGAACGCATCGCCCGCCAGGCGCGGCAGGTTCAACAGCTGCGCGACAAGCTCCAGCAAGCCTAGGACTTGCGCCGGAAGGGGCAAACTGAGGCCGGCTTGACGTGCGTCAAGCGCCGGCCGGCGCGAACGCGCAACGATAGAGCCAACCCAAGTTCACTCAGGAGGCTCTATGTACCGCCGCATTTCCGTCCATCTGGACCATGGTTTCGACTGCAAGCGCCGCACCCAGGCAGCCATCAGCCTGGCCAAACGCCATCAGGCGGAACTGGTCGGCATCTACGCCACCTCCGCCCCGCCGCAGTACTACTACGGCGAATCGGTGCTGATGTCGCGGGCGCTGAATGTCATGAAGGACTTGCAGGCGCAAGGCCGCGACACCGTCCAGAATGCATTCCTGGCGGCGGCCTCGCAGGCGGACATCCCCGCCCAGGTCCGCAGCGACGACACCTCGCCCAGCGCCTGCGTGGCGCAGCAAGGACGTGTCAGCGACCTGATCATCGTCAGCCAGCTGAACCGCGACGATGTCGAGGCCGCCCATGAGAACGAATTCGTCGAGCAGACCCTGCTGACCGCCGGTCGGCCGGTCCTGGTCGTGCCGTCCAGCGGACATTTTCCGGTGATCGGCGAGCGCGTGCTGTATTGCTGGGACGGCAGCCGCGAATCGGCCCGCGCGCTGGCGGATGCCGCGCCGGTCCTGCGCATGGCGGACCACCTGGTCGTGCTGACGATGGACGAAGGCGCGGCCACGCGGGGCGCCGGATCGGCCAGCTTCGACGACCTGGCCAGCTACTGCGAAGCCCAGGGCATGCCCCGGCCCGAGCATGTGCGCCGCGACATCAAGGGTGTGGGCGTGGGCAGCACCATCCTCAACGCGGCGGCCGACTACAGCGCTGACCTGATCGTCATGGGCGCCTATGGTCACAGCAAGCTCAGGGAGTGGGCCATGGGCGGCGCGACTGCCTCGATCCTGAAGACCATGACCGTGCCGATCATGTTCTCGCACTGAGCGACTGCCATCTGCTCCCGAGCCCCTGCGCATGCAGGGGCTTTTTGTTGTTGGCGAGCAGGCCTGGACGCGGCTGCCCTGCCGCGCCGCGCTACCAGGGAAAGTCGATCAGGTCGCCATACAGCCGCCGCAGCGTGGCCTTGACCTCGGGCGAGCCCTGATAGATGGCGATGAACTTCAGCAGCCTCGGATCGTTGGCGCGCTCGGGCGTGGTGACCCAGCGGATCGCGTAGCGGCGGATGGCGTCCGGGCTGTTGTTGTCGAAACCCAGGCTGTCCTGTTCGCTCAGTCCGGCCTGCTTGGCGAAGGTGGTGTACGTGACCGAGGCCGTCACGTCGTCGAAGGTGCGGGCCGATTGCGAGCCCTCGATGGGCATGAACTTCAGGCGCTTGGGATTGGACGCCACGTCCTCCACCGTCGCCATGTTGCCCACGCCGGGCTTCAGGCCGATCAGACCCATGGATTGCAGCAGCAGCAAGGCCCGGCCCGTATTGACCGGATCGTTCGGCACCGCGACGGTGGCGCCTTCGGGCAGCGGCTCGCCCCGCTTCAGCTTCTTGGAAAACAGGCCGATGGTGGTCGAATAGCCATAGGCGATCGGCACCAGGTTCACGCCTCGGCGCGCGTTGAACAGTTGCAGGAACGGCTCGTGCTGGAAGAAGTTGGCATCCACCGAACCGTCGGCCACCGCGATATTGGGCAGCACCCAGTCATTGAACTCCACCAGCTTGACCTCCAGCCCTTGCTGGGCGGCCAGCGCGATGGCTTTTTCGGTCGCCTCGTTGGCCAGGGCGGGAATCACGCCGATGCGCAGCGGCTTCTGCTGGGCGGCGGCGGGAAGCGCGCAAGCCATGGCGGCCAGCGCCAGCACGGCCGCGAAGCCGGGCCGCAGGAATGAAAGAAGGGACGGGAACAGGCGGATCATGGGCATGAATATGAAAAAATGGACGCCAGCGCTGCCGGCTTTGGGCCCATTGTGCCGCAAACGCCCGCCAGGCCATGGCAATGTCCTCTGTCACGCCATGGCAATGCGGGCGCGGGCGCGACGGCGCTAAGATGTGTCCACCATGCCGGTCCGGCCTGCGCCGGGCTGGCGGCGGCTTCTTGCGCCGCCTGATTCTGTCTTTCCTTTCCGGAGTCCGCCACGTGCAGAAAACCGCCAAGCCGACCACCCCTACCCTGCCTCGCAGCATCGCGCTGATCGGCGCGCCCACCGACATCGGCGCCGGCGCGCGCGGCGCCTCCATGGGACCGGAAGCCCTGCGCGTCGCCGGCCTGGGCCCCGTCATCGAGGCCCAGGGCTTCGAGGTCGAGGACCGCGGCAATCTGTATGGCCCGGCCAATCCGTGGCAGCCTCCCGTCGACGGCTACCGCCATCTGGCGGAAGTGGCCGCCTGGAACCGCGCGGTCCACGATGCGGTACATGCCGAACTGCGGCAAGGCAAGCTGCCCATTCTGCTGGGCGGCGACCATTGCCTGGGCATTGGCTCGATCAGCGCCGTGGCGCGCCATTGCCGCGACACCGGCAAGAAACTGCGGGTGCTGTGGCTGGACGCGCATGCCGATTTCAACACCCACGCGCTCACGCCCACCGGCAATATCCATGGCATGCCCGTGGCCTGCCTGTGCGGCTATGGCCCTGCGGAGATCACCGGCCTGTCCGGCCATCATCCCGACATCGAGGCCGCCTGGGTGCGCCAGATCGGCATACGCAGCGTGGATCCGGGCGAAAAGCAATTGGTGCACGAGGCCGGGCTGGAAGTGTTCGACATGCGCTACCTGGATGAAATGGGCATGCGCGCCACGATGCAGGCCGCGCTCGCCGGCCTGGACCAGGACACGCACCTGCATGTCAGCTTCGATGTCGATTTCCTGGACCCCGAGATCGCTCCCGGCGTGGGCACCACCGTGCCCGGCGGACCGACCTACCGCGAGGCCCAGCTCTGCATGGAAATGATCGCCGACACCGGGCTGATGCGCTCGCTCGACGTGGTCGAATTGAATCCCGCTTTCGACGTGCGCAACAAGACCGCCGAACTGGCGGTGGATCTGATCGAAAGCCTGTTCGGCAAGTCCACGCTGATGCGGCGCGACGCCTGACGCTCCCCTCTTCTGGTCGACAACAAGCAAGCCATAAAGGAGACATGCCATGAAGTGCTATTGCGTGGTCGATTTCCGCGCCCCGCTGCAGGAAATGGACCAGCCCACGCCCGTGCCGCAAGGCGCGCAGGTGCTGCTCAAGGTCCGCGCCGCCGGCGTCTGCCACAGCGACATCCATCTCTGGGAAGGCGGCTACGACCTGGGCCAGGGACGCACGCTGTCGCTCAAGGAGCGCGGCGTCTCGCTGCCGCTCACCATGGGCCACGAAACCGTCGGCGCGGTGGTGTCGGCCGGCCCCGACGCGGCCGGCCTGCGGC
>NZ_JAGTJY010000240.1:4482-7738 GCF_018195695.1 Achromobacter sp. Marseille-Q0513
CCCCTCCCCCCCCCCCCTCCCCCTCCCCCTCCTCCTTCCCTCTCTCCTTTCCCCCCTCCCTCCTCCCCCTTCTCCTCCCTCTTTCCCTCTCCTCCCTCCCCCTCTCCCCCCCCCTCCCCTTCTCCCCCCCCCCCTTCCCCCCCCTCTTCTCTCCCTCCCCCCCCTCTCCCTTCCTTCCCCCCTCCCTCCCCTTCCTCTTCTCTCCCTTTCTCTCCCTCCCCAACTGCCCGTCCTGCCAGGCGGGCCAGGAGAACCATTGCATGGCCCCGGCCTGCCTGGGCGTGCACCGCGCCGGCGGCTACGCCGACCACGTGCTCGTGCCGCACTCCCGTTACCTGATCGACATCGGCGACCTGGATCCGGCGCAGATCGCGCCCTACGCCTGCTCCGGCCTGACCACCTATGCCGCGCTGAAGAAGATCGGCGAACAGACCTACCGCCAGCATCCCGTGGTGATCTTCGGCGCGGGCGGCCTGGGCCTGATGTGCCTGACGCTCATCAAGGCGCTGGGCGGCGCCGGCGCCATCGTGGTGGACATCGACCCCGCCAAGCGCCAGGCGGCGCTGGAGGCCGGCGCGCTGGCCGCCATCGACGGCGCGGCGCCGGACGCGGCGCAGCAGATCATCAAGGCGGCCGGCGGCAAGCCCGTCCAAGCCGCCATCGACCTGGTCGGCGCGCCCGCCACCACCGCGCTGGCCTTCGACTTCCTGACCAAGGGCGGCAAGCTCATCATCGTGGGCCTGTTCGGCGGCGGCTCGACGTGGCCGATCGCGCTGATTCCCATGAAGGCGCTGTCCATCATCGGCAGCTACGTCGGCAACCTGGCCGAGCTGAAGGAGCTGATGGAACTGGTGCGCGCCGGCAAGGTGCCGCCCATGCCGGTCCACCGCTACGCGCTGGACCAGGCCGACAGCGTGCTGGCCTCGCTGCGGGCAGGCAAGGTGGTGGGCCGCGCGGTGCTCACGACGGCTTGAGCGCCAGCGCCTGGCCGCGCCTGCCGCGGCCAGGCCGAACAGACGCGGCGGCGGGAACGAAGCCGGATCGATCTCCGCCGCGAAGAGCGCCGGCGCCGAATGCCATATCATAGGCACCGGCGGCTCCGCCCAAACGACTCTTCGAACCCAGGACCAGCAATGACAGACCGGCAGCTCACGATACTCGCGGCATTGAACCTCATGGTGGCCGTGGGCGCGGGCGCCTTCGGCGCGCATGGACTCAAGCGCATCGTCAGCCCCGAACTGCTCGCTGTCTGGCAGACCGGCGTGCTGTACCATCTGATCCATGCGCTGGGCATTTTCGCGGTCGCCCTGCTCGGCGCGCGCTATGGTTCGCCCCTGTTGTCGGCCGCCGGCCTGGTCATGTTCGCCGGCATCGTGCTGTTTTCCGGCAGCCTGTATCTGCTTGCGCTGACCGGCACGCACTGGCTGGGCGCGGTCACGCCGCTGGGCGGCGTCGCCTTCCTGGCCTCCTGGGCCATGGTGGCGCTGGCCGCCTACCGCAGCCAGGGCTGAACGCCCGGCCAGCTCGCGCCGGCCCTTGCGTCGGCGCCCTGCATCCAAGCCTTCCCTTCGTACGGCGCCAGGAATCGCCGTGATCCGCTGCTCCCGCCCATGTCCTCCGTCACCCTGCCTACCGCCCGTCCCTCTTCCGCCGCCGCCGGCATCGCCTGTGTCATGGCGGGCATCTTCTTCCTCACGCTCAGCGACGCCAACGCCAAGTGGCTGGGCGCCAGCTATCACCCGCTGCAGATCCTGTTCCTGCGCGCGCTGATCGCGCTGCCCGTGGTCACGGCGCTGGCGCTGTGGCTGGGCGGCCGGCGCGTCTTGCGCACCGGGCATTTGCGCCTGCACCTGGCACGCGGCGCGATCAACGTGGTGTCGGCCTGTTGTTTCTACCTGGGCTTGAATTCCCTGCCGCTGGCCGAGGCGACGGCGATCGCCTTCGCCGCGCCGCTGTTCGTGACGGCGCTGTCGGTGTTCGTGCTGAAGGAGCGCGTCGACAGCCGTCGCTGGCTGGCGGTGCTGGCGGGCTTCGCAGGCGTGCTGATCATCGTGCGGCCCGGCACCGACGCCTTCCAGGCCGCCACCCTGCTGCCGCTGACCACCGCCATGCTGTACGCGGTCATGATGACCACCGCGCGCGGCATCAGCCCCAGCGAAGGCATGCTCACCACCACCTTCTACATCGTGGCCGGGCAATTCCTGTGCAGCATCCTCACCCTGCCCTGGGTCTGGCAGGCGCCGGCTGTCGCCGACCTGCCCTATTTCGCGGGCGTGGCGCTGTTCAGCACGCTGGGGCTGACGCTGATCACGCAGGCGTTCCGCATCGCACCGGCGTCCGTGGTGGCGCCGTTCGACTACACCGGCCTGATCTGGGCCACCGTGCTGGGCTGGGTGTTCTGGCGCGAAGCGCCCGACGCGCTGGCTTATCTGGGCGCAGCATTCATCGCCGGCAGCGGCATCTACATCGCCTTGCGCGAGGCCCGCTCGAAGCCGCGCCGCGGCAAGCGCTAAGGCAAGCGCTGAGGCGCGCTATTCGGTGGGCGGCGGGAAGTTGCGCCGCAACGCCCGAGCCACGGCCGGATTGCGTTCCGCCTCGCGCGCCACCGCCGCCAGCGCCGGGCAGACCGATTCAAACCAAGCCGGCCCCGGACGCCAGCGCGTCATCACGGTCACGTACAGGTCCAGCGCCGAGAACCGCTCGCCCAGCATGTGCGGCGCGCCGGCCTGCCGTTCCAGCTCCTGCCACAGCTCGGCCCGGCGCGTGTGCACGCGTTCGCGCAGCAGGTCGGCGGGCGCGCCTTCCGTGGTCCATTGCGGCGGATTGTCGCCATAGGTGAAAGTGGGATAGATGGCCGCCACCAGCCGGATCAGCAGGTTCAGGAAGCGCGCGCGCTCGGGCTGGTCCGGCAACGGCGCCAGGCCGGCCTGCGGCGCCACGTCGTGCAGGTGCAGGATCATGGCCGCGCTTTCGGTCATGACTTCACCGTCCGGCGTCACCAGCGTCGGCACCTGGCCCAGCGGATTCAGGCGCAGCAGGCGGTCGCGCTGCGGTCCCGGCTTCAGGTAAGGCACGTCTTCCAGCGTGTATGGCACATTGGCCAGCGCCAGCGCCATCTCGACGACGGCGGAGCCGCAGCCGGCCGATCCGATCAGTTCGTAGGTCTTCATGGCTTCATCCCCCCGCCGGCGCGATACGCAGCAGCTCGCCCGGCGATTCGTCCGTCAACACATACACATGGCCGTCCGGTCCGACC
>NZ_JAGTJY010000241.1:0-7732 GCF_018195695.1 Achromobacter sp. Marseille-Q0513
GTGGAGATGTAGCCCACCTGCTCGCCGATGCCGTACTTGGCGATGGCGGCCAGCGTGTCGCCGCCGCCGGCGATCGAAAAGCCGGCCGAACCGGCGATGGCGCGGGCCACCACTTCGGTGCCATTGGCGAACTGGTCGAACTCGAACACGCCGACCGGGCCGTTCCAGACGATGGTGCCGGCCTGCTTCAGGATCTCGGCCAACTGCGCCGCGGTCTGCGGGCCGATGTCCAGGATCATGTCGTCGTCGGCCACGTCCTCGGCCGCCTTGACGGTCGCCTCGGCGTCGGCGCCGAAGGACTTGGCGCAGACCACGTCCACCGGGATCGGCACGTCGGCGCCGCGCTGCTTCATCAGCTCGATCACGGCGCGCGCCTGATCGACCTGGTCGGGCTCGGCCAGCGACTTGCCGATCGACAGTCCGGCGGCCAGCATGAAGGTGTTGGCGATGCCGCCGCCCACCACCAGCTGGTCGACCTTGTCAGCCAGCGATTGCAGGATGGACAGCTTGGTCGAGACCTTGGAGCCGCCGACGATGGCGACCAGCGGACGCTTGGGCTCATGCAGGGCGCGGCCCAGCGCGTCCAGCTCGGCTTCCAGCAGCGGACCCGCGCAAGCCACCGGCGCGAAGCGCGCGATGCCGTGCGTGGTGGCCTCGGCGCGGTGCGCCGTGCCGAAGGCGTCGTTGACGTAGACGTCGCACAACGCGGCCATCTTCCTGGCCAGCGCCTCGTCGTCCTTCTTCTCGCCGACGTTGACGCGGCAGTTTTCCAGCAGCACGACCTGACCGGCGTCGACCTTGACGCCATCGACCCAGTTCTGCACCAGCTGCACAGGCATGCCCAGCAGCTCGGACAGGCGCTGGCCGACCTTGGCCAGCGAATCGGCCTCGGTCAGCACGCCCTCTTTCGGGCGGCCCAGGTGGGACGTGACCATCACGGCCGCGCCGGCGTCCAGCGCCAGGCGGATGCCAGGCACGGAGGCGCGGATGCGGGTGTCTTCGGAAATGCGGCCGGCGTCGTCGAACGGCACGTTCAGGTCGGCGCGGATGAACACGCGCTTGCCGGACAGGGCGCCGGCCTTGGCCAGCGCGGACAGGGTTTGTACCTTGGGCATATGCTTTGCTTCCTAGAGTTGGCGAACAAAGGGGACGAACCCGCTTTCCGCCGTGGCGGAAAACCTGTTCGTCCCCTTCGATCCGACAGCGATGCTTACTTGGCCGACATCAGCGCGACGGTGGTGTCGAGCATGCGGTTCGAGAAGCCCCACTCGTTGTCGTACCAGGACGAGACCTTGACCAGGCGGCCCGAGACCTTGGTCAGCGACGCGTCGACGGTGCTGGAGGCCGGGTTGTGGTTGTAGTCCACCGAAACCAGGGGCTCGGTGTTGTAGTCCAGGATGCCCTTCAGCTCGCCTTCGGAGGCGGCCTTCAGGATGCTGTTCACTTCTTCGACGGTCGTGTCGCGCTTGGCCACGAAGGACAGGTCGACGATCGACACGTTGATGGTCGGGACGCGGATGGCGTAGCCGTCCAGCTTGCCGTTCAGTTCCGGCAGCACCAGGCCGACCGCGGCGGCGGCGCCGGTCTTGGTCGGGATCATGCTCATGGTGGCCGAACGGGCGCGGCGCAGGTCTTCGTGGTAGACGTCGGTCAGGACCTGGTCGTTGGTGTAGGCGTGGACCGTGGTCATCAGGCCGTTTTCCAGGCCCAGCTTGTCGTTCAGCGGCTTGACCAGCGGGGCCAGGCAGTTGGTGGTGCACGACGCGTTCGAGATGACGGTGTCGGTGGCCTTCAGCACGCCGTGGTTGACGCCGTAGACGACGGTGGCGTCAACGTCCTTGCCGCCGGGAGCCGAGATGATGACCTTCTTGGCGCCGCCCTTGATGTGCGCGCCGGCCTTTTCCTTGGTCGTGAAGAAGCCCGTGCACTCCAGCACCACGTCGACCTTCAGCTCGCCCCAGGGCAGCTCGGCCGGATTACGGTTGGCCAGCACGCGGATCTTGTCGCCATTGACCACCATGTAGTCGCCGTCGACTTCGACGGTGCCCGGGAACTTGCCGTGGGCGGTGTCGTAGCGGGTCAGGTGGGCGTTGGTCTTGGGATCGCCCAGGTCGTTGATGGCGACGATTTCGATATCGTGCTTCTTGCCACCTTCGTAGTGGGCACGCAGGATGTTGCGGCCGATGCGACCGTAACCGTTGATGGCGACGCGAATGGTCATGACTAGGCTCCTTTTTTACAGAACTTGCTTGACGGTCTCGGCCACCTTGTCGGCGGTCAGCCCGAAGAACTTGAACAGCGCGCCGGCCGGGGCGGATTCGCCATAGCGGTCGATGCCGACCACGGCGCCTTCCAGGCCCACGTACTTGTGCCAGAAGGCGGTCACGCCGGCCTCGACGGCCACGCGCGGCAGGCCCTTGGGCAACACGGACTGCTTCCAGGCGGCGTCCTGCTTGTCGAACACGTCGGTGCTGGGCATGGAGACCACGCGAACGGCGACGCCGTCCTTGGCCAGCTGGGCCTGCGCGTCCAGCGCGATGGCGACTTCCGAACCGGTGGCGATGATGACGGCGCGGGCGCCTTCGGCGTCGCGCAGCACATAGCCGCCGCGGGCGATGGCGGCCACGGTGGCGGCATCGCGCTGCACGAAAGGCAGGTTCTGGCGCGACAGCAGCAGCGCGGTCGGGCCGCCGTCATGCACGTCCATGCCGATGCTGGTCGGACGCGTCACGGCGGCATTCCAGGCCACGGCGGTCTCGGCCGTGTCGCAGGGGCGCCAGAGCGACAGGTTGGGGATCAGGCGCAGGCTGGCGGCGTGCTCGATCGACTGGTGGGTCGGACCGTCCTCGCCCAGGCCGATGGAGTCGTGCGTGAACACGTGCACCACGCGCTGCTTCATCAGCGCCGCCATGCGGATGGCGTTGCGCGAGTAGTCGGAGAAGGTCAGGAAGGTGCCGCCGAACGGCAGGTAGCCGCCGTGCAGCGCCACGCCGTTCATGATGGCGGCCATGCCGAATTCGCGCACGCCGTAGTTGATGTGGCGGCCGAACTGGATGCCCTGTTCGCCGGCGCGGACGGCAGCGACGCCCTTCCAGTCAGTGAAGTTCGAGCCGGTCAGGTCGGCCGAGCCGCCCAGCATTTCGGGCAGCAGCGGGGCCAGGGCCGTGATGGCGAACTGCGAGGCCTTGCGGGTGGCGACGGTTTCGGCCTTTTCCAGCGTGGCGTCCAGGAACGCCTTGAACTGTTCGGCGTAGCCGGCGGGCATTTCACCCTTCATGCGGCGCTTGAATTCGGCGGCCTCGGCGGGGAATTCGGCGGCATAGGCGTCGAACGCCGATTGCCATTCGGCCTGGGTGGCGGCGCCCTGCTTGCGGCCGTCCCAGCCGTCGTAGATGGCTTGCGGGATCTGGAACGGTTCGGCCGACCAGCCCAGCGCGGCGCGGGTGGCGGCGATCTCGTCCTTGCCCAGCGGGGCGCCGTGCACGTTGTGCGTGCCGGCCATGTTGGGCGAGCCCTTGCCGATGACGGTGCGGCAGACGATCAGCGTCGGCTTGGCCGACTGCGAGCGGGCCTGCTTGATGGCGGCGTCCACCGCGGCGACGTCGTGGCCGTCGATGCCGCGGATCACGTTCCAGCCGTAGCCCTCGAAGCGCTTGGCGGTGTCGTCGGCGAACCAGTGCTCGACATGACCGTCGATGGAGATGCCGTTGTCGTCATACAGCACGACCAGCTTGCCCAGCTTCAGCGTGCCGGCCAGCGAGCAAACTTCGTGCGAGATGCCTTCCATCAGGCAGCCGTCGCCGGTGAAAGCGTAGGTGTGATGGTCGACGACGGTGTGGCCGGGCTTGTTGAATTCGGCCGCCAGCAGCGCCTCGGCCAGCGCCATGCCGACCGCGTTGCCCAGGCCCTGGCCCAGCGGGCCGGTGGTGGTTTCCACGCCCGGGGTGATGCCCACTTCGGGGTGGCCCGGCGTCTTGGAGTGCAGTTGGCGGAAGTTCTTCAGCTCTTCGATCGGCAGATCGTAGCCCGTCAGGTGCAGCAGGGCGTAGATCAGCATGGAGCCGTGGCCGTTGGACAGCACGAAGCGGTCGCGGTTGGCCCAGGCGGGATCCTTGGGATTGTGGCGCAGGTTACCGGCCCACAGGGCCTGGGCGATTTCCGCCATGCCCATCGGAGCGCCCGGATGCCCGGAATTCGCTTGTTGCACGGCATCCATCGCGAGGGCGCGGATGGCATCCGCCAAGGCAAGTTTAGGGGCGGTCGGATTGCTCATTCGAAAGGCTCTTTGATGCTGGCCGACCCATCGAGAAATAGGGGCCAGTTAAGTAGGTTGCGAAGCAAAAGATTTTAGCACCTGGGGATTTCCCCCCGCCCATAGGCCGGAAGAGCGAGGCGGAGCGCCGTTTTCACCCCTGTCAGAAACAACGTAGTTGCCACAATAGAGGGGAGCCGGTCCGACATTCAATATAGGCACTCTCGCCGCCCCTGGATCCCACTACGATGATCGCCATGCTCAATATCACGCTCCCCGCCAAGGGCTTCGTTGCCCTGCGCAACGCCCTGGGCGAAGCGCGCGCGATCGCGATCAGCCAGGCGCTGGACCAGGCGCAGGTCCGCGGCGAGGCCGAGCTGGCCGCGAAGATCCTGGCGGATGCCGAAGCCAGGTTGCAGCGCGCCCGCGCAGAAACGGCCGCAAGACTGCAAAAATTCCAGGAAGAATCCAACGCCAGGTTCGAGAAGAACCGTGAAGAATCAAATGCCAGGTTCGAGAAGGGCCGTGAAGAATCAGACGCCAAACTGGAGAGGTCCTGTGCGGAATTCCAGCAGGTGCACCGCGAGCTGCGCGAGCAGATCGCCCAACTGCCCAACCGCGAGGAACTCAAGCGCTTCGCCACCCACGCCGACTTGGCCGAACTACGCTCCCACGTGCTGCGCCTGGACAAGAAGATGACCATGGGCTTCCTGGCCCTGAGCGCGCTGCAGCTGGCGCCAAACGCCCCGCTGTTCCTGGAATGGGGCGCCAAAATGGTAGGCTACGCGCTTAAATAGGGCTTGCCTGCACTGACCCGCAGCATGGCGCCGGCATCCGCGCCGCAAGCCCCTGCTCCCGTCACGTCATTCTGCAACATTCATGTCCGACCCTCGCTTCTTCTGCGATGTCCCGCTAGCCCCCGGCGCCCGGATCGCCCTGCCCGAAGCCCTGGCCCATCACGCATTGCGCGTGCTGCGCCTGCGCCCCGGCGAAGCCATCGTCCTGTTCGACGGCAAGGGCGGCGAGTACCCGGCAGTGCTCGAAACGGAAGGCAAGACGGGATACGCCCAACTGGGGCCGTTCAACCCCAGGGAAGCGGAGCCAGCCGGCCGCATCACCCTGGTCCAGGGCCTGCCTTCGGGCGACAAGATGGACTGGGTGATCGAAAAGGCCGTGGAGCTGGGCGCGGTCCGCGTCGTCCCGGTGGCGGCCCAGCGCAGCGTGCTGCAACTGACCGGCCCCCGGCTGGAAAAGCGGGTGGCCCACTGGCAACGCATCGCCCAATCAGCCAGCGAGCAATGCGGCCGCAATCGCCTCATGAACGTGGACGCGCCGCAAACGCTGGCGCAATGGCTGGAGCAGCCGGCCGAGGGCCTGCGGCTGCTGTGCCATCCGGATGCCGACGACGATCTGGCGGGCGCCCTGGCCGCCCTGCGAAATCAGGACGGCACGCCGGCGCTGACCTTGCTGGTGGGTCCAGAGGGCGGCTGGTCCGACAAGGAACTCGATCAGGCACGGGCGGCCGGTGTACGGGCAGTCAGGTTCGGCCCCCGGGTGCTGCGCACGGAAACGGCTGGCCTGGCGCTGATCGCCGCCGCGGCAGCCCTGCTCGGCTGGTGACACCGGCCCTGCCCGGCGGGCAGGGATGGCGCGGGCATCATCGCCCCAGGACCGGAGCGGCCTTCCTTCAGTCTTATTCGTTGTCGCCGTAGGGCGCGGCGGCGACGCCAGGTTCGGGATCGGGATGACGACCCGCATGCTCGACCACATACGCAAAGATGCGGCCATTCTCGTGGGCAAACTCGGCCGCGTCGGCGCAGACGGCCTCGATCCGGGCAGCGTCCTCTTCCAGGGCGGGATCGCCGGAATGCAGCCGGTACAGCCACAGCACCACGCCGACCTTGTGATCCAGGACGGTATCGCACAGGCAATCGTAGAGCGCGTCCAGGTTGCCGCCGAAATATTCGGGGAAATCCACCGCCTTGACGATGGCGCGCAGCACGGCAGAGCGGCTGCGGGCCGGATCGCAATTCGCCACGAACAGCGCCAGGCCAAGCTCATGCGCGGCATCTACCACGGCCTTCTTGTCCAGCCCCTCGTCATGGGGCAAGGCGCCGCCGCGCCGCAACTGGCGCTGCAAGGTAGATTGGGCATTGCGCGTCATGCCTGTGCCTCCTCGAAAAAGGCGATAACTTCGCGATTACGCTGCATCGTATCGGCATAACCCAGTTCTATCAATCGCTTGGTGTAGCTGGATTCGAACAGCAGATACGACATCAGCGCGCCGCCCCCGGGCCGGCCTGGATCGGACGATACACCGAGTACGCGAAAAAGGGCACGGGCCTGCGCCGGCATGTCATCCAGGTGCTCCAGCGCCAGCAGATCGAGCGACCGGCTGGGCGTGATGCTCAAGACCCGGATCCGGCGCATGGTGCCGTCCTGGCCATCTGGAACGGCGTGCTCCATCAACTGGTTGATGCGCTCCAGCCGTTCGACGTCGGCCGACAGGCCGTCCAGGAAGATGCTGGACAGCGCATGGCCGCCCACCTGCGCCAGCGACGGGTACGGCGGCGTATCCTCGCGGTTCTCCGGATGGGTCTCGTCGCGGAATCCGGTTCCGACCACCAGCACCCGGTGGGCGCCCAGATGGATGGCCGGACTGATGGGCGCGAGCTGGCGCATGGAACCATCGCCGCACCATTCCCCTTTGCCGTGGACGTCGACACGGCGCGCGGGAAACACGAAGGGAATGGCCGATGAGGCCATCAGGTGGTCGATGCCGATGTCCGTGGGAATCGCCAGGCGCAGGTAGCGATGCCAGGGTTCGATGGGCCGGTGCGCCTGATAGAAGGTCAGGTGTTCGCCGCTGGTATAGCCTGATGCCGTGATGGCCAGCGCCGACAGCGAGCCCCGCTCCAGGTTGGACTGCAGGTTGCCGAAGTCCAGCACCCGGCCCAGCAAGGCCTGCAACGGGCTGTTGTCCAGCAGCGACTGGGGCCGCTTGCGCGTCAAGCCGGAATACATCCAGCCGAGCGACAACAGGCCCAGCCAGCGCACGCCGGTGCGGATCAGGCCGGGCGCGTCGGCCCGGTAGATCATGTCGGTGCTCAGCGAGGACCACAGGCGGCGCACCCGCCGCACCCCCAGGTGCGGACGGTCGGCACGGCAGGCCAGCGCGGCGGCGTTGATGGCGCCCGCCGAGGTGCCGCAGATGATGTCGAAGGGATTCTGGAAACGGGAGTGCCAATCCGGATCCAGCAGTTCCATGATGGCGCTGAGCACGCCGACCTGGTAGGCGGCGCGCGCGCCGCCCCCGGTCAGGACCAGTCCGGTCGGCGTGCGCGGGCACGCCGGGCCGGCGGGAGTGACTTCAACGCGGCGTATTGACATCGACCACTGTCATGGCGGTCATGTTGACGATGCGGCGCACGGGCGAGCTGGAGGTCAGGATGGGCACCGGCGCGTTCGCGCCCAGCAGGA
>NZ_JAGTJY010000242.1:0-7721 GCF_018195695.1 Achromobacter sp. Marseille-Q0513
CACCGAGCGCGGCGCCCGCAACCAGCTGCGCGGCCGCGGCCTGCTGCCGCTGTCCCCCGCCCCCGCCGCGCGCGCCGAGGGCCTGGGCGGCGCCTTGCGCGCGCGCCTGTCCGATGCCGACCTGGCCTGGCTGACGCGCCAGCTGGCCAGCCTGCTGGCCGCGCGCCTGCCGCTGGACGCGGCGCTCAGCGCCACGCTGGACCAGGCCGAGAAGAAACACATCGCCACGGTGCTGCTGGGCGTGCGCGACGACGTGCGCGCCGGCCACAAGCTGTCGGCGGCGCTGGCCGCAAGGCCGCGCGACTTCCCGGAGATCTATCGCGCGCTGATCGGCGCCGGCGAGGAATCCGGCGACCTGGCGCAGGTGATGGAAAAGCTGGCCGACTACATCGAGGAACGCAACGCGCTGCGCGGCAAGGTGATGACGGCCTTCATCTATCCCGTCGTGGTGGCCTGCGTGTCGGTGATCATCGTGGTGTTCCTGCTGGGCTATGTGGTGCCGCAGGTGGTGTCGGCCTTCAGCCACGCCAAGCAGCAGCTGCCCATGCTGACCCGCGTCATGCTGGCGCTGTCAGACTATGTGCGCGAATGGGGCCTGGCCACCGGCGCGGCCCTGGTCGCCGCCTTCGCGCTGTGGCGCTACGCGCTGCGCGCGCCGGCGGCGCGCACCGCCTGGCACGCGCGCGTGCTGCGCCTGCCGCTGGCCGGCCGTTTCGTGCTGGGCGTGAACGCGGCGCGCTTCGCGTCCACGCTGTCGATCCTGTGCGGCAGCGGCGTGGCGCTGTTGACGTCACTGGAGGCCGCGCGCCGCACCTTGAGCAACGAAGTGCTGCGCCAGGCCGTGGACGAGGCCTCGGCGCGCGTGCGCGAAGGCGCGCCGCTATCGACCGCGCTGGGCGCGCAGAAGGTGTTCCCCAGCCTGCTGGTGCACCTGATCGGCAGCGGCGAAAAGACCGGCCAGCTGCCCGAACTGCTTGATCGCGGCGCGCGCAACCTGTCGCGCGACCTGGAGCGGCGCGCCATGGCCATGACGGCGCTGCTGGAGCCGGCGCTGATCCTGGTGATGGGCGGTTTCGTGCTGCTGATCGTGCTGGCGGTGATGATGCCGATCCTGGAGATGAACCAGCTGATCCGCTAGGCGCGACGTTGCCGCATGACCGGCATGGCGCTCCGCCTGGATGCCCGTCACGTCATCCAGGCAAGCCGGAAAAACAAAGGCCGCGCGACCCGGTGGGCGGCGCGGCCTGTGCCGGACGAAAGAAATGCGTCAGAGCGCTTCTTCGTCGGCTTCGCCGGTGCGGATGCGGATGGCCTGCTCGACCGGGGTGACGAAGATCTTGCCGTCGCCGATCTTGCCGGTGCGCGCGGCCTTGACCACGGCCTCGATGGCCTGCTCGACGCGGTCGTCCGGCAGCACCACTTCGACGCGGATCTTGGGCAGGAAATCGACCACGTACTCGGCGCCGCGGTAGAGCTCGGTGTGGCCCTTCTGGCGGCCGAAGCCCTTGACCTCGGTGACGGTCAGGCCGCTGACGCCGACCTCGGCCAGCGCTTCGCGGACTTCGTCGAGCTTGAAGGGTTTGATGATGGCGGTAACTTGTTTCACTTTGCTTGTCCTGGTTTTTTTCGATCTGCGTGGAAGGCCGGGCGCGGCCGGGGCGCTCGCGGCGCCTATTTGCCGACGGCTTCGCGGAATCCGTTGGTGACAGGATAACGCCAATCCCGGCCGAACGCGCGCGGCGTGATGCGCGGTCCGGGCGGCGCCTGGCGGCGCTTGTACTCATTGATGCGGATGAGGCGCACGACCTGCTCCACCGCCTCGGGCGGATAGCCGGCGGCGACGATCTCGTCGGCCGATTCGTTGCCTTCCATGTAGCGTTCCATGATGCCATCCAGCACGTCATAGGGCGGCAGGCTGTCCTGGTCGGTCTGGTCGGGGCGCAGCTCGGCCGAGGGCGGTCGGGTGATGATGCGCTCGGGGATGACCTCGCCATTGCGGTTGCGCCAGACGGCCAGGCGGTAGACCAGGGTCTTGGGCACGTCCTTGATGACGGCGAAGCCGCCGGCCATGTCGCCGTACAGCGTGCAGTAGCCGGTGGTCATCTCGGACTTGTTGCCCGTGGTCAACACCAGGCGGCCGGTCTTGTTGGACAGGGCCATCAGCAGCGTGCCGCGCACCCGCGCCTGGATGTTCTCTTCGGTGGCGTCCACCGGCAGGCCGGCGAACTGCCCGGCCAGCAGGCCTTCGAAGGCGTCCACGGCCGGGCCGATGGCGATGTCGTCATAGCGCACGCCCAGCCGCCGCGCCATGTCGGCGGCGTCGATCTGGGAAATGTCGGCGGTATAGCGCGTGGGCATCATGACGGCGCGCACATTGTCGGCGCCGATGGCGTCCACCGCCACGGCCAGCACCACGGCCGAATCGATGCCGCCGGACAGGCCGATGATGGCGCCGGGGAAGCGGTTCTTGCCCAGGTAGTCGCGCACGCCCAGCACCAGCGCGTTCCAGACCTGCTCTTCCAGGCAGTACGGCGCCACGTCGGCCTGCGCCGAGGCCGGCTTGACGCCGCCCTGGGCGTCGACCTCGACGAAATTCACGCCCTCGGTGAAATCGGGCAGGCGCGCCGCCGGCTCGCCGGCGGCATCCAGCGCGAAGGACGCGCCATCGAACACCAGCTCGTCCTGGCCGCCCACCATGTTGGCGTAGATCAGCGCGTAGCGGTTCTCGCGGGCGCAGCGGCGCGCCACTTCCAGCCGCTCTTCCTGCTTGCCGGTGTTGTACGGCGAGGCGTTGGGCACCAGCAGCACCTGGGCGCCGGCCTGGGCGGCGGCGCGCGGGGCGCGGTCGAACCAGATGTCTTCGCAGATGTTGACGCCGAAGCGCACGCCCTTGACGTTGAACACCAGCGCTTCGCCGTGGGCTGAGAAATAGCGCTGCTCGTCGAACACCGAGTAGTTGGGCAGCTCGCGCTTGCAGTAGGTGCCCAGCACGCGGCCCTCGCACAGCACCGAGGCGGCGTTGTACAGGCGGCCCTGGCGCGCCTGGACGTGGCCCACCAGCACGTGCAGCCCGGCCAGCCCGGCCAGGTCCTGGCGCAGGCGGTCCAGCACGTCCTGCTGGGTCTGGACGAACAGCGGGCGCAGCAGCAGGTCCTCGGGCGGGTAGCCGGTCAGGACCAGTTCGGGCGTGACCAGCACGTCGGCGCCTTCGGCATGCGCCTTGCGGGCGGCCTCCAGCACCTTGGCGGCATTGCCCGCCAGGTCCCCCACCAGGGCGTTGATCTGCGCAATTCCTACACGGGCGGCGCTCATGGACAGCGTTTCCAAATACGTGACAATCGATCGGAAAATTATCGCATGCGGCGGCCGGGGCGGGCGGCCGGGGCTAGCGTGGCAATTCCTGCCCCTGCGGCCCGACGCCGTCGCGGCCCATTTCCCGCATCGCGCTCTCGCGCAGGCGGCCGCCCATCTCGCCGATGTCGGCGCCGGACGGCTGCTGGTACAGGCGCATGCCCAGCTCGGGCAGGATGGCCAGCAGGTGGTCGAAGATGTCGCCCTGGATGCGCTCGTATTCCACCCAGGCGGTGACGGCAGTGAAGCAATAGACCTCGACCGGGATGCCATCGGACTGCGGCTCCATCATGCGGACCATCATGGCCATGTCCTGGCGCACTTCCGGATTCTGCTTCAGGTAGGCCAGCGCATACATGCGGAAGGTGCCGATATTGGTCAGGCGGCGGCGGTTGGCCGGCACGGCGGCCTGCTCGCCCATGTGCTGGTTGGCCTGGGCGATGTCGCTGGTCTTGGCCTGCAGGTAGTCGCGCAGCAGGCGGAAGCGCATCAGGCGCCCGGCTTCCTCGTCGGTCAGGAAACGCACGCTGGCGGCGTCGATGCGCAGCGTGCGCTTGATGCGGCGCCCGCCCGACTCGAACATGTGGCGGTAATTGCGGTAGCTCTCGGAGAACAGCTTGTAGGTCGGCACCGTGGTCACGGTGTTGTCCCAGTTCTGCACCTTGACCGTGTGCAGCGCGATGTCCTTGACGAAGCCGTCGGCGTTGGACTGCGGCATCTCGATCCAGTCGCCGATGCGCAGCATGTCGTTGGTGGTGAGCTGGGTGCTGGCCACCAGCGACAGCAGCGTGTCCTTGAACACCAGCAGCAGCACGGCCGACAGCGCGCCCAGGCCGGAGATCATCCACAGCGGCGAGCGGTCGATCAGGATGGAAAGCACCAGAACGGTGCATATGACCATCAGCACCAGCTTGCCGATCTGGATATAGCCCTTGATCGAGCGCGTCTGCGCCCGCGTGGTGGCCGAATAGGTGTCCTGCCAGGCGCTCAGCACGCCGGACAGGGCCACGAACACGCAGATCCAGGCCCCGGCATGCGCCAGCCGGCCGACGATCTCGGCGGCGCGGTCCACGTGCGGCACCAGCTCGATGCCCATCGACACCACGGCGAAGGGCACGGCGTACCACAGGTTCTGGTAGGCACGGCGGCGCTGCAGCGCCTTGTCCCAGTCCTCGTGGCCGGTCAACACCAGCAGGCGGTGGGCCAGCAGCAGCACCACCCGCGCCACCACCCACTGCACGAACAGGGCGGTCAGCACCAGTACGCCGATGCCGATCAGGGTCTGCGCCCAGACCTCCTTCGGCAGCTGGGCGTCGATTTGGGTCACCAGGTCTTCCCAGTCCATGGGCATAGGGTTTCCACTCACTCAAACAGATCGAATCAAAGCCGAATTATCCGACACCCGTTCCCGTACCGGGGTTCCGCGGCACGGCACGGCCTGCCGGCGCCGCCCTGGCCGCCGTCCGAGGCAGCGCCATGCGCCGACGTCCGGCCCGCGGACGCCCCCGGCAGGCCCTATAATCCCGCCCATCATGGCAAACACCCCCTCCCCCGACCAAAACCAGTTCGCCAACAAGGCGCAAGCCTGGTCCGCCCGGTTCTCGGAACCGGTCTCCGAACTCGTCAAACGCTACACCGCGTCCGTGGATTTCGATAAGCGCCTGGCGCGCCACGACATCCAGGGTTCGCTGGCCCACGCCGACATGCTCGCCGCCCAGGGCATCATCAGCGCCCAGGACCTGGCCGACATCCAGCGTGGCATGACCCAGATCCGCGCCGAGATCGAGGCCGGCAGCTTCCAGTGGCTGCTGGACCTGGAAGACGTGCACCTGAACATCGAGAAGCGCCTGGTGGAGCTGGTGGGCGACGCGGGCAAGCGCCTGCACACCGGCCGTTCGCGCAACGACCAGGTCGCCACCGACATCCGCCTGTGGCTGCGCGAGGAAATCGACACCCTGATCGAGCTGCTGCGCCAGCTGCGCCGCGCCCTGGCCACGGTGGCGCTGGACAACGCCGGCACCATCATGCCCGGCTTCACCCACCTGCAGGTGGCCCAGCCCGTGACCTTCGGCCACCACCTGCTGGCCTACGCCGAAATGTTCGGCCGCGACGCCGAGCGCCTGGCCGACTGCCGCAAGCGCGTCAACCGCCTGCCGCTGGGCGCTGCCGCGCTGGCCGGCACGTCCTACCCCATCGACCGCGAGCGCGTGGCGCGCACGCTGGGCTTTGACGGCGTCTGCCGCAATTCGCTGGACGCCGTGTCCGACCGCGACTTCGCCATCGAATTCTGCGCCGCCGGCGCGCTGGTCATGACGCACGTCTCGCGCCTGTCCGAAGAGCTGGTGCTGTGGATGAGCCCGCGCGTGGGCTTCATCGACCTGGCCGACCGCTTCTGCACCGGCAGCTCGATCATGCCGCAGAAGAAGAACCCCGACGTGCCCGAGCTGGCGCGCGGCAAGGCCGGCCGCGTCAACGGCAACCTGGTCGCCCTGCTGACCCTGATGAAGGGCCAGCCCCTGGCCTACAACAAGGACAACCAGGAAGACAAGGAAGGCCTGTTCGACACGGTGGACACGCTGCGCGACACGCTGACCATCTTCGCGGACATGGCCGGCGGCATCAAGGTCAAGGCCGACAACATGCGCGCCGCCGCGCTGCAGGGCTTCGCCACCGCCACCGACCTGGCCGACTACCTGGTCAAGCGCGGCCTGCCCTTCCGCGACGCCCATGAAGTCGTGGCCCACGCCGTGCGCGACTGCGAACAGCGCGGCTGCGACCTGGCCGACCTGACGCTGGCCGAGCTGCAGGCCTACAACGCCGACATCGGCGAAGACGTGCACCAGGTGCTGACGCTGGAAGGCTCGGTCGCGGCCCGCAAGCACGTGGGCGGCACCGCCCCCGAGCGCGTCGCCGAGGAAGCCCGCCGCGTGCTGGCGGAGACGGCTGGCGAGTAAAGCCCGCGCGTGTTCAGATGCGAAAAACGGCCCTGGAGTCATCCAGGGCCGTTTTTTTGCCAGCGCGATTGGAACCATGCCGCCCGCGCCGGCGAAGTTCAGGCGATAGACACGTCCAGACGGCGTCCCAGCAGTCCCAAGGCGGTTTCGACCATTTCTATCTTCGACGAATGGCGCAGGTTCAAAAGCCGATCCACCTGCGGCACATGCACGCCCAGCCGGCGCGCCAGCTCCGCCTTGCGCACGCCCTGCCGAATCATTTCATTGGACAGGAACACCTTGCTGGTCACCAAGGCGCGCAAAGTGATGCAAGGCTGCCCCTTCCCTGTGTGTAGGGATAAGTCAGCATGCAAGTCTCCGACAACGGACTGCGTCGGTATCGAACATATTCTTCCTGCCCACGGAATGGGACCATGCAACGCCTGATTTCAGACCATAAGTAGGCCTCCCTCACTCGACCCTCACCCCCTCCCCCAACATTTCCAGCGTCGCGTCCACCTTCGGCAGCAGCTGCCGGCTGGTCTGCCAGACCAGCCGCAGCGGCAGGCCGGGCGTTTCCCAGCCGGGCAGCACCTGGACCAGGCGGCCGTCGCGCAGGGCGTCGCCGGCCAGCCAGGTCGCCAGCTGGGCGATGCCGCAGCCGGCGATCACGGCGTCGAGCTGGGCCTCGGCATCGCCCAGCGTGATCGCGCCTTCGATCGGCATGCTACCCATGGCGGCGGCCAGGCCGGCGGGCGGCATCTCGCCCAGCGGCACGCGCCAGGCGGCCGCGCCATCGGCCCGGGCGTACGCCACGGCGTCATGGCGCGAAAGTTCGTCCACGTCCTTCGGCGCGCCACGGCGGTCCAGATAGTCCGGCGCGGCGCAGAACACCAGCCGTTCCACGCCCAGCTGGCGATGGCTCAGGCCCGGCATGCGCCGGTCGGGGCCGCCGATCCGCACGGCCAGGTCGATGCCCTCTTCCGCCAGGTCCACGAAACGGTCGGTGAACGTGACGCGCGGCTGCAGCCGTGGATGGCGGCGCGCGAATTGCAGCAGCAGCGGCAGGACCTTGCGCTTGCCGAAGGTGGCGGGCAGGTCCACGCGCAGGCGGCCCGCCGGCTCCTGCCGCTGCGCGGCCAGCGCCGCCTCGGCTTCCTGCAGCTCGTCCAGCACCCGCACGCAGGTCCGATGAAAGGCCGCGCCCGCGTCCGTCAGCGCCAGCCGCCGGGTGCTGCGCTCGAACAGCCGCGCGCCGACCCGCTCCTCCAGCCGCGCCACGCTCTTGCCGACGGCCGACGCGCTCAGGCTGAGGCGGTCGGCGGCGGCGGTGAAGCTGCCGGCGTCGGCGACGCAGACGAAAACCTCGATGCCTTTCAGGCGTTCAGACGGGATCATTCCAGGCGCTCCAAGGGGTCATGCTTACCCCAATATAGG
>NZ_JAGTJY010000243.1:0-7622 GCF_018195695.1 Achromobacter sp. Marseille-Q0513
GAATATAGGACTTATGTGGGCTAACTAGGCACACACCCAGCGATCGACGTAAATGTTTTTTTTATGTGGATCCGGCGCCCCCAGGGATCTACCCAGGGAGTCTCGCCGGCAGCGACAGATGTGTATAAGAGCCGGCGGTAAAGGTGCGTCTGCCGGGCCGGGCCCGGGCCGAAGAGCCCCCCCAGCCACCCCGGCCCCGCCATGCCGCCACCGCTCTCGGGCACGCCGAAAGGATGCGCGGACTGTGACCAGGCCGGACCCGCCCACGCCAGCAGCGCCGCCAGCGCGAGCGCCAGGACCGGGGACCAGGCGCGCAACGTGCCGGCCGGCCGCATCACGGGCAGCGAACCTCGATGCGATGCGTCAGGCCCTTGGTGATGGCGAACAGTTCTTCCGGCAGCGCGTCCGGGTCGGCCGGAATCGCGGCCAGCTGCTGCATGGTGTTCCAATCCAGTTCCTTGGGCTTGCGGTAGGCCCGGTTGCAGGCCGCGGCCTGCGGCCCGCCCAGCGTGACCGCGTCCTTTTCGTCGAACGCGTAGGCGACGAAATAGGTCGGGTCATAGATGTCGATCTGCGCGCCGTCCGCGCCCAGCGCCATGGGCTCGGCCAGCGGCAGCGTGAAGGCCAGCGACAGGCGGCCGGCCTTCGCGTCCCAGTCCACGCGCGCATCGCGCGGCGCGGCGAAAGCCGCGCTCTTGCCATCCACGGACACGCGCGTGAAGTAATGCGAGATCGGCTCGCCCAGCGCCTTCATCCAGTCGCGCGCCATGCCGGCGCGCGTGTCGGCGGCCAGCGAGCCATCCTTGCTTTTCTTCAGGCCCTGCGTGGCATAGGCGCCGAACATCTCGTCGAATCGCCAGACCTGCCGCACGGCGGTGATGCGCTTGTCCGCGTCCAGGTCGATCACCGCGCGCGCGTCGATCCACATGTGGGGATGCGCGCTGGCGGCCGAGGCCGCCAGCAGGCCGGCGGCAACGCTCAGGGCTGCAAGGCCGCGGCGAGTTGGCGTGCGTTCCATTCAAACATTTCCAGGTAGGTGGCGCCGGGCTGTCCAGGCTTGGACAGGGCATCGGAATAGAGCGTACCACCCACCTTCGCGCCGGTTTCGCGCGCGATCTGCTGCACCAGCCGGGGGCTGGTGATGTTCTCGACAAACACGGCCGGCACGCGCTCGCGCTTGACCTGTTCGATGATGCGGGCCACGTCGGCGGCCGACGGTTCGGCGGCGGTGGACACGCCGGCCACGGCGATGAACGTCACGCCGTAGGCATCGCCGAAATAGCCGAACGCGTCGTGCGAGGTGACAACCTTGCGGCGCTCGGCGGGAATCGCGGCGAAGGTCTGGCGGATCGCGGCGTCCAGCTTCTCGATGCGCGCGCCATAGGCGAGCGCGCGCTGGCGATAGGCGTCGGCATGGGCGGGATCCGCCGCCGCCAGGCCCTCGGCCACGTTGCGCGCGTAGCGCGCGCCGTTGGCCAGGTTCTGCCACGCGTGCGGATCGGCGTCGCCGTGGTGATGATGGTGCCCGCCCTTGTCGCCATCGGCATCGCCTTTGCCATGGTCGTGGTCGTGGCCATGGTCATGCCCGCCGCCGGCGAACTTGCGCGGCGTCACGCCTTCGGACGCCACCACCTTCCTGCCGGCGAAGCCCGAGGCCTTTTCCAGCCGCGGCAGCCAGGCCTCGAAGTCCAGGCCATTGACGACCAGCAGCTGCGCGCCAGCCAGCTTCTTGGCATCCGCGGGCGTGGGCTCGTATTCGTGGGCGTCGCCATCGGGACCGACCAGCGTGCTCACGCTCACATCCTTTCCGCCAACCTCGCGCACGATGTCGCCCAGGATGGAAAAGCTGGCCACCACCTTCAGCGGTTCGGCCGCGTAGGCCGGCGTCAGGGCGGCGGACAGGCACAGGCCGGCGGCGGCCAGCAGGGCGCGCCGGCGCGGCGCGGAGATGAAATCGTTCATGGCGGTCTCCGGAAGAATCAGGCGCGGCCGGCAAGACGGCGCGCCCGCAGCAGCCCGCCCCGCGGGCCGCCGACGATGGAAAAGGGGTAACAGCCGCCCGCGGCCAGGATGATGGCGGGCGAGGCGGGCACATTGAAGTGATAGGAAACCAGCAGGCCGGCCACGGACGAGAACAGCCCCAGCCCGACCGCCAGCGGAATCTGGCGCGCGGCCGACAGCGCCCAGAAGCGGGCCGATGCGGCGGGCAGCATCATCATCCCCACCACCATCAGCGTGCCCAGCACCTGGAAGCCCGCCACCAGGTTCACCACCACCAGCACCAGGAAGCCCATGTGCACCCAGCCGCCCGCGCCGCCGCTGGCGCGCAGGAATCCCGGGTCCAGGCATTCAGCCACCAGCAGGCGGTAGATGGCGGCCACCGCCAACAGCGTGACGCTGGCCGTGCCCGTGACCAGCAGCAGGGCATCGTCATCCAGCCCCAGCACGGTGCCGAACAGCACGTGCAGCAGGTCCATGTTGGAGCCGCGCAGCGACACCAGCAGCACGCCCAGGCCCAGCGAGATCAGATAGAAGGCGGCGAAGCTGGCGTCCTCGCGCAGCGGCGTGAGCCGCGCCACCAGGCCCGACAGCAGCGCCACCGCCAGGCCGGTCAGGATGCCGCCCAGCATCATGGCCCACAACGACAGCCCGGACAGCAGGAAGCCCGCCGCCACGCCCGGCAGAATGGCGTGCGACATGGCGTCGCCCATCAGGCTCATGCGCCGCAGCACCAGGAACACACCCAACGGCGCGGCGCCCAGCGACAGCGCGCAGGCGCCGGCCAGGGCGCGCCGCATGAAGCCGTAGTCCAGGAACGGCGAAACGATCCAGCCGGCCAGCGTCATGCCAGGCTCCCGCCTTGCCGCTCGCGCGCGGCGCGTAGATGCGCCTCGCTCAAGGTCTCTTCCGTGCGACCCCAGGCCACGACGGATCCGGACAGCAGCAGGCATTGCGGAAAATGGCCGCGCACGACGTCCAGGTCGTGCAGCACGGCGATCACGGTGCGGCCCTGCTGGTGCAGGCCGCAGAGCAGCGCCATGAGCTGATCGGCGGTATGGCTGTCCACGGCGGCGAAGGGCTCGTCCAGCAGCAGCACCGGCGCATCCTGCACCAGCATGCGCGCGAACAGCGCGCGCTGCATCTGGCCGCCGGACAGGGCATCCAGGCCGCGGCCCGCCTCGGCGGCCAGGCCCACGGTCTCCAGCGCCTGCATGCAGCCGTCGAGTTCCTCGCCACGGTAGCGGCGCCAGGCGCCGACCCGCCGCCAGGCGCCCATCGCCACCAGGTCCAGCACCGTCATGGGAAAACTGCGATCCAGCTCGGCGGCCTGCGGCAGCCACGCCAGGCCGGCGCGGCCCGCGCCGGCGATCCGCAAGGCGCCGGCCATCGGGGGCAGCACGCCCATGATGCCCTTGATCAGCGTGGACTTGCCGGCGCCGTTCGGACCGACCACCGCCGTCATGCCGCCGGCGGCGAAGCTGCCGGAGACGGAACGCAGCACCGGATGCCCGTGCCAGCCGAAGGAGATCTGGTCGAGTTCGATGACGGCACCGGCGGCGGCGCAACCCACGGTGGACCCGGGCGGCAGCGCGGCGCTCATGCGCCCCACCAACCCAGCGCCCAGCTGGTCAGCGCCCACAGGCCGCCGGCGGCCAGCGCCGCGCCGGCCATGCGGCGCCATGCGGAAGCCAGGAAAGCGGAACGGGCAAGACTCCGCGCGGGCGTGGCGCCCGGCCTCGGCGGCAGAAGCGTGAAGTGGGACATACGGCGAAAAACAGGAAAAGGCGGCGGGCGGCGGAGCCGGGAGGAGCTGAGCTCAGGCTAGTTTCTATTATGTTATATCATAACCAATCAACTTGGATTTTCCCGGACCCGCCCGCATCTGGAGGTTTTCTGCTACCTTCCAGCCATCGCGCGCGCGGCGCGCGTGCTTCACCCCCTTGATAGATATCGCCCGCCATGCCCGCTACGCCCCGCTCTCCCCGCAGTGACACCGTAGGCGCCCAGCTCAGCGTCGCCGAGGCGCTGTGCGAACAGCGCGGACGCCGCCTCACGCCCATCCGTCGCAAGGTGCTGGAACTGCTGCTGCGCCACGGCCGCAGCCTGAAGGCCTATGAATTGCTGGACGCCATGCGCGAAGTGCACCCCGGCGCGGCGCCCCCGACCGTCTACCGGGCGCTGGATTTCCTGATGGACGAAGGCCTGGTCCACCGCCTGGACGCCGTCAACGCCTGGAGCGCCTGCCACGACGCCGGCGGCGCGCCGCATGATCTGCTGGTGGTCTGTACCGGCTGCGGCGCGGTGGCCGAACTGTCCGATCCCGCCATGAGCCGCCAGCTGGCCGAACGCGTGGCCCAGACCGGTTTCACGCTGGCCACCCACGAAACCGAGATCCGCGCGCTCTGCCCGCAGTGCCAGCAGAAGCAGCCCGCCGACGCCGGCCACCACAACCACCGGCACTGAGCACCGTCCGGCAAGGGCAGCGACAGGGGCGGACAATCCGCCCCTTTTATTTTGCAATCTGCGTCCGCCCCAATAGCCGCCGCGCGCATCGCACAGGCTTCCCCCAAACGCGGTCGCGCGGAGCCGGCTCCGCCGGTCCGCAGCGGCGCCCCCTTGAGGGGGACGCGCCGCAGGCGCTCGGGGGTGGGCCTCCCCCTCGGAAGCGCCGCAGGCGCTTCGGGGGTGGACCTTCCCATGGCCTCCCCTACTCTTGAAACCGGGCAAACCGCCCCCAAATAGTGGTATCGCCCGATACTTGACGGCGTACAGCCGCGATCTGGCCGGGCTCCGGCCCCGGGTTATTCCGGGGGTTTGCCCCCCGCCCCCGACTGTGCTGTAATCCTGCGTCCGGTCGCCTTTGGCGGCCTTCGCAGCCCGTGGCAGAACGACATCCGGCAGGTGGCTGCACCGATCGCAGCGCCGGCTTGGCGGCCCTGGCGGGCCAGGAGACGCAACGCGTCCTGGCAGTCACAGTGCCGGCAATCCGCGAAAGATCGGCTCACATCCACCGGCACGCCCACTTGGCGGTCGCCGCAGGCGGCGCCGCCGGGCCGCCCGCCTAGTCCCTGTCTGTTTAACTTCACGCAAGCAGCTTCGCCATGAACACCCCGCGCAGTTTGGACAAAATGGTTCCCGTCACCATCCTCACCGGCTTTCTCGGTGCGGGCAAGACCACCCTGCTCAAGCGCATCCTGACCGAATTCCATGGCCGCCGCGTCGCGGTCATCGAAAACGAATTCGGACCGGAAAGCATCGACAACGACCTGCTGGTGCAGGACCGCGACGAGGAAATCATCGAGCTGTCCAACGGCTGCGTCTGCTGCACGGTCCGCGGCGACCTGATGCGCACGCTGTCCGACCTGCGTGCCAAGCGCCAGGCCGGCGAGCTGAACTTCGAGCGCGTCATCCTGGAAACCACCGGCATGGCCAACCCCGGCCCGGTGTGCCAGACCTTCTTCATGGACGACGACATCGCCGAGTACTACCGCCTGGACGCGGTGGTGACGGTGGTCGACGCCAAGCACGGCATGGTCACGCTGGACGAACAGTCCGAAGCGCAGAAGCAGGTCGGCTTCGCCGATCGCATCCTGATCTCCAAGCGCGACCTGGTCAACGAAGCCGACTACGAAGCGCTGCGCAACCGCCTGGTGCACATGAACCCGCGCGCGCCGATCACGCCGGTCAACTTCGGCGAAGTGGACCTGAAGTCCATCATCGACATCAGCGGCTTCAACCTGAATTCCATTCTCGACATCGACCCGGACTTCCTGGCCGATGAGCACCCCGACGCGGCCCACAACCATGCCCACGGGCATGACCACGGCCACGATCACGGCCATGGCCACGATCACGACGATCATGAGCACGCCGGCGAGTGCGGGGCGCATTGCAATCATGCCCATCACCATCATCACCACCAGCACGACGACGAGATCGGCGCCTTCGTGTTCCGCTCGAACAAGCCGTTCGATCCGGCCCGCCTGGAAGAATTCCTGGGCGGCGTGGTGCAGGTCTATGGTCCCGACCTGCTGCGCTACAAGGGCATCCTGTACATGAAGGGCATCAACCGCCGCATGTTGTTCCAGGGCGTGCACATGATGATGGGCGCCGAACCCGGCAAGCCGTGGACCGCGGCCGAAAAACCGTCGACCAAGATGGTCTTCATCGGACGCAAGCTGCCCCAGGAAATTTTCACCCGGGGCTTGGAGCAGTGCCTGGCGGGGTAAACCCCCGTCCTGGATACGTGACGCAATGCGACGAAGGCAGTACTGTGAGGTACGAATAGCGTAGGCAGAAGGCAGCACGAACCGGGAAGGGATCCCGCGCCAGGATCGATTCATAGTGGAGTGTTTACATGGCTACCAAGGCAGCAACCAAGAAATCAAGCAAGTCGACGAGCGATACGGCGATTGATCTGCCCAGCGAAAAAGAATTGCTGGCCATGCCCGAGTCCGACTATATGAACGAACGCCAGCTGGCGTTCTTCAAGGAACGGCTCAAACAACTCGAACAGGACATCCTGGCCAACGCTGGCGAGACCACCGAGCACCTGCGGGAAACCCAGTTCGTGCCGGACCCCGCCGACCGCGCCACGATCGAGGAAGAGCACGCGCTGGAACTGCGCACGCGCGATCGCGAGCGCAAGCTGCTCAAGAAGGTACAGCAGTCCATCGCCCGCATCGACAGCGGCGAATATGGCTGGTGTGAGGAAACCGGCGAACCCATCGGCATCCCCCGCCTGCTGGCCCGCCCCACGGCCACCCTGTCGCTGGAAGCGCAGGAACGCCGCGAAATGCGCCAAAAACTCTACGGCGACTGAGCTTGCCCCCCGAAGCGCTTACGCGCTTCCCCCAGGGGCACCGCTACGGACCGGAAGGTTGAGACCCGCCCCCGAGCGCTACGCGCTTCCCCCCAGGGGCGCCGTTACGGACCGGCAAAACCGGCTCCGTGCGGCCCCGATGAAGTGGCATCGGCTTCATGCGTCGGGAGTGGCTGGGGGGGGTGACAGGGTGGTTTTGCAGATACGTTCCGTAATCCGTCCGTCGTGCTGAAAGGCTATGCTGGTTTCCAGCATGGCCTTTTTCTTTTTCCGGAACGAAGATGGCCATGCGGCGGTTCCGGGTCGATGACGCGCCTTGTGCCGCCCGGTCTTTGTCCGCTTCCAGGCCGCTGCGCCGCGCCTTGAATTTTTCCGGCCCGCCCCCAGCTAGTCCTTTCAAAGGAAGGAACGCATGGAACAATTTCACGCCACCACCATCGTGTGCGTGCGTCGCGGCAACCGCGTCGCACTGGGCGGCGATGGCCAGGTCACCCTGGGCAACATCGTCATCAAGGGCACGGCGCGCAAGATCCGCCGCCTGTACCACGACAAGATCCTGGCCGGCTTCGCCGGCGCCACCGCCGACGCGTTCACGCTGCAGGAGCGCTTCGAGGCCAAGCTCGAGAAGCACCAGGGCAACCTGATGCGCGCGGCGGTCGAACTCACCCGCGACTGGCGCACCGACCGCGTGCTGCGCCGCCTGGAAGCCATGCTGATCGTGGCCGACGCCGAGCACACGCTGGTGCTGACCGGCAACGGCGACGTGCTCGAGCCCGAGCACGTCGCCGTTGCCGGTCAG
>NZ_JAGTJY010000244.1:0-7579 GCF_018195695.1 Achromobacter sp. Marseille-Q0513
CTCACGCCCCAGCTTGGCCAGCGCCTTCACCGCCGCCCGCTGCACGTCGGCATGCGGATGCCCCAGGCCCAAGGCCAGCGCCTGCGCGACCGCTTCGGATTCGACGGCGGCCCGCGCGCCCAGCGCCTCCAGCATGCGCAGCACCGACAGCGCCGCCGCTTTCGGCCCCGAGAATGCGCCGCCGCAGGCTTCCACGAAGGGCGCGGCTTCGAGCAGACCGTGCTTGTGCAGGGCCTCCAGCTGCTTGACGCCCAGCGACACCGTGGCGGTGATCGACGAACCCAGGCACAGGCGCAACAGCGGCTGGTCCGCCGCCGTTTCTGCGGGCGTGGGCGCCAGGGATGCATACACGCGCGAGAACCAGCCGGCGCGATAGGCGGAGAAATCGCGGTTGAGCGCCTCCAGGCAGCCGCGCAGCACGCGGCCCCGGTCCAGCGTGCCTTCATTGGCCAGCAACACGACCGTGTTGTGCCAGTTGAATTCCTCGCGCGAGAACTTGTCGATGTTGGCCAGCGAGATCTCGCCGCCGCCTTCCACCTCGAAGACCCGCCAGAACACCTGGTCGCGCAGCGCGTGGTCATGGCGCAGCATGAACAGGCGCACTTCCTGCTCGTGCCGCCCGCCCAGCCCGCCGACCATGGCCAGCACGTAGTCATCGGTGTGCTCGACCTGGAGCCCGTTGAACAGCTCATTCAGGCGGATCGGCACGAAATTCGGGCGCTGGGACCAGCCCTGCGCCATCTCGCGCAGCCGCCTGGGCGACGCGTCCACCGCGCGCAGGTCTTCCGACTGCACGCCCAGCATGGCGTCGTACAGCGCGCGCAAGCTCGCGCCTTCCTCCACCACCCGCGCCATGTCGCGGTAGTAACCCCAGATGTTCTCGTAAGTCGTCATGCGAGTGGCTATTCCTCGTGAGTGCGCTGCGCGGCGGCAGCGGCGGTTTCGGCCAAGGGCGTCACGCGCGGCGCGACGGCTTCCAGGCTGCGCAAGGTGACCGCCAGCACCGACGCGCCCTTGCGCCGCGCCGCCAGCATAGCCGGCAAGGCTATCGGCATGCCGTAGTCATTGGACAGGCGCGCGGCGAGTTCGATGAGCTTGGCGGCCTGGGCCAGTGGCTTGCCGTCGGCGTCGAACAGCCGCGGCAGCAGCGCCTCCAGCGTCTGCAGCGCGCGGCAACCGGCGAGCGCGCTGATGGAGGCCGCGTCGGCCAGCGTCTGCGCCAGCCGCCCGGCCAAGGCGAAACCGTCCGCCAGGTGCGCCGCGATCTGCTCGGCGAACGGCGCGGGATCCAGCAAGCCGGCGTCGGCCAGCCGCGCGATCGCTTCCGCCGCCTGGGCGCGCTGCTCGGTCATCTTCGCCGACGCGGCCAGCGCCAAGGCCGAGTACACGGGCCCGCCCGGCGCCTGGCGGGATGCACCCAGCACCGCCAGCAGCGGTCCGAGGCCGCGCACATTGATCACATTCACCGCCGCGCACAACATCGGATGGAAGTGCGCGGCCAGCGTGTCGGGGTTGGACCGCAGCAGCCAGGCCGTCCATTGCACCACCTGGTCGTAGCCGTCCTGCTCGCGCGCCTCCTGGGCGCGGAAGGTGAATTCGGCGGGCACTTCGGCGACATCCAGGGCCGGCGAAGCGCAGGCGTCGGCCGTCGCCATCCAGAACGGCTTGGGCCCTGCTCCCAACACCTGCAAGTCGCGCGAGAAGGTCCCTTCGCCCGGCTCGGCCAGCACCCGTTCCCAGACGAAGCGCTGGCCGGGGACGGCCACCGGCGGAATGAACGGTTCGCCCCGCGCACGGCTGGCCCGCAGCTCGTGAAAGACGCCGGCCAGCAGAGCCAGCGGCGCATGCGTCGGCAGATATTGGTAGCCCGAGCGGGAGGTCCAGGTCTCGCGGATCGTCCAGTCGCCGGTCGCCACGTCGTAGCTTTGGCTGGTGAACGTGTTTTCCTGCAATGCCACGCCCACGGGATCCGGCTTGCCGGCACTGGCCACGACATAGCGCGCATAGCCCTGGAAACTGACGTCGTCCCGGCCCAGCAGCGCGGCAGCCAGCAGGCGTCGCGGCGAGGCATTGCGCTCGTCCCACACCGACTCGATGATCTCGGCGGCGCGGTGTTGCAGCGCCTCCGGCAGTCGCAGTTGCGGGCGGCTGGCCAGGTAGTCGACGATGCGCGGCAGCTCGGCGCCGTCCCCGGCGCCCTCGAACTGCGCGCCGATCAAGACGTGCAATGCCTCGTCGTCGCCGATGGAGAGCATTTGATCGGGCAGATCCGGCAGCGGCTCGCGGCGCGGCGGCGGCATCGTGATTGCCCGGGCTTCGCCGTCTTTCGGCGCGCTTGGCTCGCCGCCCGCATCGGGCGGTTGCGTCTCGTCGGACGCAAGCACCAGCTTGCGCGCCAGCGGCGCGAGGTCCAGCGGCATGCCTTCCAGCGCCTCGCCGACGCTCTGCGAAAGGCGATCCCGTTGCCCGGCATCGGTCTTGAGCGCGGCAAACAGCCCCAGCTGGGCCTTGACCAGCTTCTTCTCCGCACGCGTCAGGACGGCGGCTCCGGCGTCGATCACCGCGTCCACGTCCAGCTGCCCGGCGGCGCGTTTGAGCATGTCCAGGGCCAGGCCGACCGCCGTGCTCGGCGCCGTGGCCAGCACGGCGAAATACGCGTGCTGGCTGGCCGCGACCTCGTGCGCGGCCGGATCGGCCAGGCGATGCATGCGCAAATACCAGGCGATGCTCTTCGCCGAAAAATCGCGCAGCAGAGCCTCCCTCGATTCAACCAGCAGGCGCTCGCGGAACGCCGGGTCGTCCTGACAAAGCGCCAGGACGGCCGCGTCCCATGCCGGCCCGGTGTGCTCGACGAGCTGGTAGTCGGCGCCCATGCCCTCGACCCGGAACAAGGCCCAGAACTCACGCTCGACCCAATCGGGATGCGCCCGCAGATGCGCGGCCATGAGCTTGCCGTGGTCCGCGTCCAGTTGCCCGTCCGCGCCGATGGCGCTGACCTGTTGCACGAAACACCGCAGATAGACCGCGGACAAGGGCGCGTCGCCGTCCAGCCGGACCAGCGCATGGCACACCGGCCAAGCCAGATGCTCGCCCCACCAGTACTGCTCCGCCAGCAGATCGATGAACGCGGCGCGCCACGCGGCGTCCCGTCCGGTCGCCGCGTGGATCACGGCCGGCACCATCTCGCCATGGCGCGCGCCATACTCGCGCTTGCGCTCCATATCCGCCGGCGCCAGCGTCTCCGCCGCGAGCTTGGGCTTGCCCAGCGCCGCCAGCACGAAGCAGGCCCGGGGCGTCGGCCCTTCCGCGCCGAACAGGCGCGATGGCGGCAAGGCCTTGGCCAGCGCGGCGCGATCGTCCTCGTCCGCGCCGTCCAGGGCGCGCGCGAACGGCGCGATATCCGCCGCATCGCCGCCGCCGGCGGCCTCGCGCAGCGCCGCGCGGCGTTCGGTCATGGTCAAGGTCATGCTTCGGCTCCAGGCGCATTGAGGGGGTCCAGGAACATGCGCACCGCCAGCGTGTGCTTGCAGGGCCCGCGCGTGCCTTGATACTTGGCGTGCCAGGGGCAGGTGCAGCGGTCCTGCGCGGGCTCGGCGCCCAGCGCGATCCGGTAGCGCTGCTGCGCCGACTGCACCGTGTACTGCCCCTCGCCTTCGCGCCGCACGCCGCCGCCGGCCACCAGCTTGCGCGCCTCTGCCAGCCGGGGATGCAGCGTATCGAGCAGCCCCGCCTGCACCGGCAGCGGCCGATGAAAATACGCGCCCGCCGCCAGATCGAACCCCACCTGGCCAGAAGACGCCAGCACGCCCAGCGCGGACGCGATCTGCGCTTCGGGCAACAAGGCCCGGGCGGCCAGCTGCGCGATATCGATGCGCGGTTCGAAGGCCAGCAGCGTCGACACGAACGCCGCGTCCTCGTTCGCATCGCCGCCCGCGACCAGGTGCAGCACCGCGCCCTCGCCCGAGAAACCGCGCGCCTTTTCCGGGCTGAGGCCCAGCGTGACGCGCGCGCCAGGCAGCTCCAGCACCCAGGCGCTGGCCTGCGGCAGCGCGCCCGCCGCCGTCTCCGCGCCATAGGCGCGCAGCGCGGTGGCATGGCGCAGCAAGGGCTCCAGCACGCGCAACCGCTCCGGCCCCGCCACGCAGACCGCGCCGGGCGTCGCCTGCGTGGCCAGCCGCAGCGAGCGGGCCGCCTGGGTCGCCCACATCACGGTCTTGGTCGCCGATGAGCGCGGCAGCGCCTGCACGAACTGGCGCAGGGCCGCCCCCGTCAGCTCATGGCGGCACGCCATGCCCGCCGACAGCATCTGCGTCTCGGCAAAACCCTTGAGCCAGCGCGTGGGCAACGGCACCTTTTCCTCGACGATCTCGCCCGAACCGGTAGACACCCGCAAGGCATCGCTGCCCACGTTCAGGTGCAGCGGCTCCGACGCGCGCAGCCCCGCCAGCGCCTGGCGCAGCGGCGGATTCACATCCACATTGGTCACGCCCGGCGCCACATGCGTGGCGTCCAGCGCCGCCGCGTCCACGTCCAGGCGCGCATACACGCCGCAGCACACGCTGAACGACTCGAAGCGCAGGCCCTCGGGTGTGGACGTCACGACCGGATCGGCCGCCCGCAGCACCGCCGCCAGCGTATTCGGCGGCACATAGAACCGCGTGCGCGCCACCCGCGCCAGCATCAGCAGCGCTTGCGCCACCACGGCCGGCTGCGCCACGAAACCGGAAAAAAAGAAGGGATGCGCCACCGCGCCCGACGGCGCGACGCCGCCGCTGGTGGCCAGGCTCAGGTCGGCCTGGCCCGGGCGCTGCGCGAATTCGGAAGGGGCAAGATAGGCATAGGCCAGCTCCGCCATTCAGGGACTCCTTGATGCGGACTGGACGCCGCGATGATCCGCCGCCGTCGCGATCAGGGACGGGAACAGGTGATCTGGCTGAGGCGGGCGTCCGCCATGGGACGACTGCGCCGATGAGACTGTCAGCTGCGTGGTCATTGGGTCACATGTTAACTGGCGTCGGCGGTCGGGAACGGCCTGCGCGGCAGGACGGGCCGGCGCCGCCACGGCGCACGCCTCGCGGCGGGAGAGCTCCGAGACGCCGTCGGGCGGCTTGCCCCTGCCGCGTCCGGCCATCACAACCTGACTGGGTGACCGTTTGACGGCGTTGACGAAGCGTATCGACAAAGGGTGTCGACAAACGGCATTGACAAAAAATATAGCTTGCTAGCATCATAGCAACATGAGTGATGACAGCGTCAAACAGTTCAACGTGTACCTGCCGGTCAGCCTGATCCGGGAGGTCAAACACCATGCGATCGAAGCCGAGCTTTCGCTGTCGGCCCTGGTCGCCGAAGCCCTGCGGGCCTATCTGGCCGGCCACGCCGGCAAGCCCGCCGTCCCCAACAAGGAGCAAGCAGATGAAAACTGAAGGTGTAGAGGCCATCTTTCTGACGACCCACAACTGGGGCAAGTCCGCCAAGTTCTTCCAGTCCCTGGGCTACACGCTGGATTTCGAAACCGACCACAACTCCGGCCAGCTGCGCAACGGCCCCGGCCCGTACCTCTTCATCGCCGAGGTGCCCGCCAGCGAACCGCCGGCCATGCGGCTGGTGATGAAGGTGGCCGATGCCAAGGCGCTCCAGCTCGACCCCGGTGTCGACATCGTCAGCCCGTTCCAGGACACCCATTGGGGCACCCAGGAAATGACCGTGCGCGATCCCGATGGCCGCGTCTGGAGCCTTCAGGCGCCCAAGTAAGAAAGCGGAGCCGCCATGCAAGACCGCAAAACCCCAGAGCACAGCAAAGCCCCCGCCCCGGACAGCACGGCCGAGCGCACGGCGCTGTGGCGCGCCCTGCATCTGGAGGCCGATGCGCCGCCCCATGTCTTCGAGGACGACATCGGCCTGCGGCTGCTGGCCCCGCCGGACAGCTGGCGCCAGCGCCCCGACATGGATCCGAGCTTCACCCGGACCTTCCGCGCGTCCATGGTCGCGCGGGCGCGCTTCGTGGAAGACCTGGTGCTGGAACAGGCCGCCCTGGGCGTCGCGCAGTATGTGATCCTGGGCGCGGGCCTGGACAGCTTCGCCCAGCGCCGGCCCGACATCGCCAGCCGCATGCGCGTGTTCGAAGTGGATCAGCCCGCGCCGCAGGAATGGAAGCGCCGGCGACTGGTCGAGCTGGGCCATGGCGTGCCGGACTGGCTGAAACTGGTCCCGGTGGACTTCGAGGCCGGCGCTTCCGCCTGGCAAGCGCTGGCCGAGGCGGGCTTCGATGCGACGCGACCGGCATTCGTCGCGTCCACGGGCGTCAGCATGTATCTGACCCGGGACGCGACGCTGGCCACGTTTCGCCAGGTGGCCGCGCTGGCGCCCGGCTCCACGCTCGCCATGACGTTCATGCTGCCGGTGGAACAGATGGCGCCCGAGGTCCGGCCAGGGATTGAGATGGCGATCAAGGGCGCCCGCGCCAGCGGGACGCCGTTCATCAGCTTCTATGCGCCGGCCCAGATCATGGCGATGGCGCGAGAGGCGGGGTTCCGCCATGTCCGGCATGTTGCGCCTTCCGTGCTCGCGCAGCGGTACTTCGCGGGGCGAACAGACGGCTTGAGCTTGTCGAGCGCCGAAGAATTTCTGATTGCGGGCACGTAGCCGGCGAGTACTGCCCCTACACTCGCGCCATGCATATCCTCATCCGCGTATTCGGCACGCTGGCCGTGACCGCCCTGCTGACGTATCCACTCTGGGCGCCACAGTGGGGCGCGGGCCTGTTGGGAGAGATATTCCTCGTCCCCTTCCCCGGCAATCTCGCGCTCGTGCTGGGCTTTCTTGCCCTGGTCGCCCTGTACTGCGCGACCTTGCAGCGCACGCTGCGCCTGACCGGCGCGCGCGGCAACGTGGTGTGGTGGATGTTCGCCATTCCCGCGAACTTCGTCGAGGACTTCTACATCATCCACGGAATCGGCCAAGCCCTGCGACCCCGCTGCGACGCGCGGCGGCTGCGGACCTGGCTGATGCTGGGCAATGGCTGGTGCGTCCTGCAGATCCTGTCGCTGTTTCCTGGCCACGTCGGCATGAGCGCCGGCCTGCTGGCCATCGCGCTATGGCTGGCGCATTGGCGGCTCACCATCGCCATCAACCGAAGCCTGCGCTGATTCCCGGCCACCAAACCGCGCGCCACCCGACGCGGCAAGCGCGCCGCTCGCTAGGCGGGTACGACCTCAATCGCGATCTTCCCCCGCAGCCCGTTATTGCGACTCTCCAGCCGCGCATGCGCGGCCGGAATATCAGCCAGCCCATAGACCGCGCCCACATGCGGCCGCAGCTGGCCCTGCGCCACCAATGCGCTCAGCTCATCGAGCTTGCCGCGATTCTGCCGGGTGAACACGAAGTGATAGGCCGCGTTCTTGCCCCAGGCCTGGATCAGGTTCTGCGGCTGCGCGATGTCCACGATCGAAACCACGCGACCCAGTTGCGCCAGCGCGTCGGGGCTGCGCGACAGGGTATCGCCGCCGATGGTATCGAACACGACATCAACGCCCCGGCCATCCGTGGCCCGCAAGACGGCATCGACGTAGTCCTCCCT
>NZ_JAGTJY010000245.1:0-7512 GCF_018195695.1 Achromobacter sp. Marseille-Q0513
ATGCCGCGCTGCGCGACCTGGTCAAACAGCACCCGCTGCCCGAGGGCGCGGCGCTGGCGGCGGTGGGCGGCTATGGCCGCGGCGAGCTGTACCCGCATTCGGACGTGGATCTGCTGATCCTGCTGCCGCAAGCGCCGTTGGCCGACGATGAAGCCGCGATCGAACGGCTGGTCGCGGCCCTCTGGGACCTGGGCCTGGAGCCCGGCCACAGCGTGCGCACCATCGAGGATTGCCAGCGCGAGGCCGAGGCCGACATCACGGTGGAAACCGCGATGCTGGAGTCGCGCTGGCTGGCGGGCAGCCGCGCGCTGATGAAGAAATTCGACGCGGCCACCAAGGCGCGCCTGGACCCGCGCGCCTTCTTCCGCGCCAAGCGCGTCGAGATGCAGCAGCGTCACGCCCGCTACCAGGACACGCCCTACGCGCTGGAGCCGAACTGCAAGGAATCGCCCGGCGGCCTGCGCGACCTGCAGGTCATCCTGTGGATGGCGCGCGCGGCGGGCTTCGGCGACAACTGGCGCCAGGTGGCCCAGGCCGGCCTGCTGACGCCATCCGAGGCGCGCGACCTGCGCAAGGCCGAGCAGGCCTTCAAGCGGCTGCGCATCGAGCTGCACCTGCTGGCCCGCCGCCGCGAGGACCGCGTGCTGTTCGACCTGCAGCCCGCGCTGGCCGAGATCTACCGCATCCACGCCACCGCCACGCGGCGCGGCAGCGAACTGCTGATGCAGCGCTATTACTGGGCGGCGCGGCTGGTGACCCAGCTCAACGTCATCCTGGTGCAGAACATCGAAGAGCGGCTGTTCCCGCGCCCAGACAGCGACGCGCGCGACATCGACGACGATTTCCGCAACCTGCGCGACCGGCTGGACATCATCCGCGACGACGGTTTCGAGCGCAATCCAACGCTGCTGCTGCGCGCCTTCCTGGTCATGCAGCAGCATCCCGAGCTGACCGGCATGTCGGCGCGCACGCTGCGCGCCATCTGGCATTCGCGCCACCGCATCGACGCACAGTTCCGCCGCAACCCGGTCAACCGCAAGCTGTTCCTGCAGATCCTGCAGCAGCCGCGCGGCATCGTGCACGAGCTGCGCCGCATGACCATGCTGAACATCCTGCCGCGCTATCTGCCGGTGTTCCGGCGCATCGTCGGCCAGATGCAGCATGACCTGTTCCACGCCTATACCGTGGACCAGCACACCCTGGCCGTGGTGCGCAACCTGCGCCGCTTCACCATGCCCGAGCACGCCCAGGAATATCCGCTGGCCAGCCAGCTGATCGCCGGCCTGGACCGCCACTGGCTGCTGTATGTCGCGGCGCTGTTCCATGACATCGCCAAGGGCCGCGGCGGCGACCACTCCGAACTCGGCGCGCGCGACCTGCGCCGCTTCGCTCACGAGCACGGGCTGGACGCCGAGGACACCGAGCTGGCCGAATTCCTGGTGCGCCAGCACCTGCTCATGTCCGCCGTGGCGCAAAAGCGCGACCTGTCCGACCCGGCCGTGATCCAGGACTTCGCCGCCATCGTCAAGGACGAACGCCACCTGACCGCCCTGTACCTGCTGACCGTGGCCGACATCCGCGGCACCAGCCCCAAGGTCTGGAACGCCTGGAAGGGCAAGCTGCTGGAAGACCTGTACCGGCTGACGCTGGCCGCGCTGGGCGGCGCCCATGCCGACGCCCACACCGTGCTGGCCGAGCGCAAGGAAGAAGCCGCGCGCCTGACCCGCCGCGCCGGCCTGCGCGACGACGCCCGCGAGGCCTTCTGGAACCAGCTCGACGTGGCCTATTTCCTGCGCCATGACGCTTCGGACATTGCCTGGCACACGCGCCACCTCTATCACCAGGTGACGCCGGCCGAGCCCGTGGTGCGGGCCCGCCCCACCGAACAGGGCGAAGGCCTGCAGATCATGGTGTACACGCGCGACGTGCCCGATCTGTTCGTGGCCATCTGCGCCTATTTCGCCGCCAAGTCGCTGTCGATCCAGGACGCCCGCATCCACACCACCCGCCACGGCTGGGCGCTGGACAGCTTCATCGTGCTGCTGCCCGAGGGCGACGCCGACCTGCGCGCCCAGGCGACCCTGGTCGAACACGAACTGGCCGAGCGCCTGAAGGCTCCGCCGGCCACGACACAACAGCCGGCGCACACGGGCGGCTACTACGGACGCGCGCGCCAGTCGCGCGTTTCACGCGTGTTTCCTGTCATGCCCCAGGCCGAACTGCAGCCCGACGAGCGCAGCAAGTCCTGGCGCCTGTCGGTGACCGCCACCGACCGCGCCGGCCTGCTGCACGCGCTGGCGCAGGTATTCGCGCGGCACGAGGTGAACCTGCTCATGGCCAAGATCATGACGCTGGGCGACCGCGTCGAGGACGTGTTCATCGTGGACGGCGCGGCGCTGGAGCGGCCCCGCACACAGATGCAGTTCGAGCGCGACATCCTGGACGCGCTGGCCGGCGAGGAAGCGCGTCAGCGCGCGGCCTGATCGCGGCGTGACCCGGCACAAGCAATAGCGGCCGCGCGGCGCATCGCCACGCAGGCCGCCAACGCATACAATCCGGGTTTTGGTTCCGGCGATGGCCCTCCATGCAGCTCTACGACTACCTGCGCGTGTTCGGCGGAAGCTTCCTCTTCGCGCTGGCGACCCTGCTGCCCTTCCTCAATCCGCCGGCCATCGCCCCGATCTTCCTGTCGCTCACCGAAGGCGCGTCGTCCTCGACCCGCACCGTGCTGTCCAAGCGGGTCGCCATCAACGTCGGCCTGATGCTGGTCGTGGCCATGGTGGCCGGCAACGTGCTGCTGAGCTTCTTCGGCATCTCGCTGTCCATCGTGCGCGTGGGCGGCGGCATGCTGGTGATCGCCAGCGCCTGGCGCCTGGTCAATTCGCCCGATGCCGACACCGAGCGCGTGGCGCGGCTGGCCGAATCGTTCACCCCGGAAATGGCCAGGGCCCGTGCCTTCTACCCGCTGACCTTCCCCATCAGCTGCGGCCCCGGCTCGATCGCCGCGGCCATCACCGTGGGCGTGTCGCTGCGCGACCAGAACCACGCGCTGAGCCTGGTCCGGCTGGCCGGCTCCATCCCGGGCATCATCGTGGTGTCCGTCACCCTGTATATCTGCCTGCGCTTCGCGGCGCAGATGCTGCACCGCCTGGGCGACAATGGCACCGCCGTGTTCATGCGGCTGTCGGCCTTCATCATGCTGTGCCTGGGCGTGCAGATCTTCTGGGAAGGCGCGCGCGAACTGATGGTCGGCGTGCTGCAGCAGGTCATGCAACCAATTCCGGTTCCCAAGGTCTAGGTCTAGGCCACCGGCCGGAAGGCCCGCGCAGGCTCCGGCCTGCCCCACGCCGCGCCGCGGCCCGATCAACCCGTCTACAAAATTCATTGAAACCATGACCTCCCGCTCCGAACGCCTGCTACGCCTGGTCGCCCTGTTCTGCTTCGGCGCCGTCGGCGTCGCCCTGATCTCCCAGCATGCGTTCGACATGCCGCCCTGCGCCTGGTGCGTGATGCAGCGCCTGATCTACCTGGTCATCGGCGTGGTGGCGCTGGTCGGCGGCTTCGGCGGCGGCCGCGCCCTGACGCGCGTCTGCGGCGCGCTGGCCGCGCTGCTGGGCCTGGCGGGCGTCGTCGCCGCCTGGTACCAGTACAGCGTGGCCGCCAAGATGCTGTCCTGCGACCAGACCTTCGCCGACCGCTTCATGAGCGGCGCCGGCCTGGATGCCGCCGTGCCCTGGCTGTTCGGCATCTACGCCACCTGCATGGACGCGGTCGTGTCGGTGCTGGGTGTGGAATACGCGCTGTGGAGCCTGGCGCTGTTCGCGGTCGTGCTGCTGCTGTCCCTGCGCGCCGCCTTCGGCCGCGGACGCGCGCAGTAATCTGTGATTGAAGATCCCCGCGCCGACGCGCTGCGCGCCCTGGTCCACGCCCACGAGCCGCTGATGCGCTGGCTGCGCGCGGCGCGGACGTGCGCAATCGGGCTGGACTGGTGCATCGGCGCCGGCGCGGTGCGCGCGCTGGTCTGGAATCACCTGCACGGACTGCCGGCTGGCAGCCATGCGCCAGCCGACGTGGATTTCGTTTATTTCGATTCCGCCGACCTGTCTTCGGCAAGTGAAACCGAACTGGCCGCCCGTCTGCGCGCGGCGGCGCCGGACGCGCCCTGGGAAGTGGTCAATCAGGCGCGCGTGCATCTGTGGCGCCGCGATGACGAGCGCGTTCCACCCCCCATCGCATCGCTGGAAGCCGGCATCGCCGCCTGGCCTGAAACCGCAACCTGCGTCGGCGTATCTTTGGACGGCGACGACGCGCTGCGCATCCTGTGTCCGCACGGGCTGTCCGACCTGTTCGACTTGATCCTGCGCCCCGGTCCGGCCCTCGCCGATCCGGCGCTGTTCGCCCAACGGCTGCGCGCCAAGCGCTATGCCGAAAAATGGCCGCGGCTGCGGCTCGCGGCCGAGCTTGAACTGAATCCATGTCCGCACTGAAATACCTGACCGGTTACCCGGCGCCCCTGCTCGACCAGGCCCGCAAGCTGATGGACCAGGGCCGCCTGGGCCCGGCGCTGCGCGCCCGCTATCCACAAGGCGCTCATGGCGTGCGCACCGACCGCCAGCTGTATGACTACGTGGTCGATCTGAAGAACGCCTACATCCGCAACGGCGACCCGATCAGCAAGGTTGCCTACGACAGCAAGATCCAGGTCATGCAGCACGCGCTGGGCCAGCACACCTATGTATCGCGCGTACAGGGCGGCAAGCTCAAGGCCAAGCACGAGATCCGCGTCGCGACGCTGTTCCGCAACCTGCCCGAGGAATTCCTGCGTATGATCGTGGTGCACGAGCTGGCGCACCTGAAGGAAAAAGAGCACAACAAGGCGTTCTATGGCCTGTGCCAGCGCATGGAACCGCAGTATCACCAGTACGAGTTCGACCTGCGGCTGTACCTGACGCATCTGGATGCGACCCGGGAAGCGCTGTGGGAGCCGGCGGGCTGACAGCCCACCACGCTGGCCCACCAGAATGAAAAAAGCCGCCCCGCAAGGGACGGCTTTTCAACCAACAACACCCGACGATCAGGCGTCGTTGGCCGCATACCCCATGTTGAACTGCAGGCCGCCGGCGGATTCGCCATCGCTGGCTTGCCCGCGCGACTGGCCCAGGCGCGCCAGGTATTCGGCGGTGATGTCACCCGTGACGTATTCGCCGTCGAAGCAGGATGCCTCGAAACGCGACAGCGCGGGATTGACGTCGCGCACGGCCTGCTGCATGTCGTGCAGGTCCTGGTAGATCAAGGCATCGGCGCCGATGGTGCGGGCGATTTCCTCGTCGCTGCGGCCGGTGGCGATCAGCTCCTGCTGCGTCGGCATGTCGATGCCGTACACGTTGGGGAAGCGCACCGGAGGCGCGGCCGAGGCGAAATAGACCTTGTTGGCGCCAGCGGCGCGCGCCATGTCCACGATCTCGCGGCTGGTCGTGCCGCGCACGATGGAGTCGTCCACCAGCAGCACATTCTTGCCCTTGAACTCCATGCCGATGGCGTTGAGCTTCTGGCGCACGGATTTGCGGCGCACGGCCTGGCCCGGCATGATGAACGTGCGGCCGACGTAGCGGTTCTTGATCAGGCCCTCGCGGTAGTCCAGGCCCAGGCGCGCGGCCAACTGCATGGCGGCGGGACGCGAGGAATCCGGAATCGGCATGACCACGTCGATGTCGCCCAGGCGCATGTTGCGCGCGACCTTGTCGGCCAGGTATTCACCCATGCGCAGGCGGGCGCCGTAGACGGACGCGCCGTCAATCAGCGAGTCCGGCCGGGCGAAGTAGACGTATTCGAAAATGCAGGGCACCAACTGCGGATTGTCGGCGCACTGGCGGCTGACGAAACGGCCGTCCAGGTCGATGAAGACCGCCTCGCCCGGCGCCACGTCGCGCACGAAGGCGAAGCCGCTACCTTCCAGCGCGACCGACTCGGACGCCACCATCCACTCGACGCCCTCTTCCGTTTCCTGACGACCGATGCACAGCGGACGGATGCCATACGGATCGCGGAAGGCCAGCAAGCCATAACCGGAAATCTGCGCCACCACGGCGTAGGCGCCGCGCACGCGCTTGTGCACCGCCGCGACCGCGCGGAACATCGCGTCGTCGTCCAGCGAGACGCCGCTGGCGGCCGATTGCAGCTCGTGCGCCAGCACGTTCAGCAGGACTTCGGAGTCGGAATTGGTGTTGATGTGGCGGCGGTCGACGCGGTAGAGCGATTCGCGCAGCTCGCGCCAGTTGGTCAGGTTGCCGTTGTGGGCGAACATGATGCCGAACGGGGCGTTCACGTAGAAGGGCTGGGCCTCTTCCTCGCTGGCGCTGGAACCCGCCGTGGGATAGCGTACCTGGCCGACGCCGGACGTGCCGGGCAGCGCGCGCATGTTGCGGGTGCGGAACACGTCGCGCACCAGGCCATGCGCCTTGTACATATTGAACTGGTTGCCTTGCGACGTTGCGATGCCCGCGGCGTCCTGCCCGCGATGCTGCAACAGCAGCAAGCTGTCATAGAGCAGCTGGTTGACCGGCCCGCGCCCGATGACCCCTACGATTCCACACATGGTGAGAGTTCCTGGTTGATGTGAAGCAAATCAATACGGCAGCCAGGTCGCCAGCGACGGCGGCAGCCACGTCTTGATATGTTTGATGGCCTCGATGGCCGAATGCGAAAACATGGCGTCCTGCCACCAGGGCTCCTGGGGCAAGGGCGTATAACCGGCGGCGGCGACCAGCGCCAGCACGATCAGCAGACCGCGGGCCAGCCCGAACATTCCGCCCAGGCCGTGGTCGGCCGGGCTCAGTCCGGTGCTGCGGATCAAGGCTGAAAGCGTCATATTGACCAGGCCCACGCCTAACAGCACGATAATGAACACCGCCGCGTAGGAAACCCCCATGCGCAGCAGCGTGGTTTCAATGTATGGCTCCAACCAGGCGTAGACCGTAGGCCCCCACCAGATCGCCGCCACGAACGCCAGCAGATACGCCACCAGCGACAGCACTTCCTTCAGCAGGCCGCGCACCAGGCCCAGCACACCCGATACCACCAGGATGGCCAGCACGACGAAGTCGAAACCGGTCACTACTGGGCGGCGATGAAGCCGTTGTCATAGCCCAGCGTGCGCAGCCGCGCCTGGGCCGCCTGCGCCGCCTCGCGCGAGGGGAACGGCCCCACGCGCAAACGGTATTGCTGCTTGCCGCCGATGTTCGCCTGCTCCACGAAGGCGTTGGTCACGCCGGCCTGATGCAGCTTGCTGCGCCGCGACTGCGCGTCATCGGACGTGGTGTACGCGGCGACCTGCAATACGAAATTGCCCTTGGTCGCGGCCGGCTTGGCAGCGGGCGCAGCGGCGGCAGGCGCGCTGCGGCCCTCGAGCAGCGCCAGCGCGCGGGCGCCGTCGTCGGGGCGCGTTTCCGGCTTGGCGGCGGGCTTGGGTTCCGGCTTGGGATCGGGCTTGGCGGCAGGCTTGGGATCCTTCCT
>NZ_JAGTJY010000246.1:0-7394 GCF_018195695.1 Achromobacter sp. Marseille-Q0513
CGCCAACCATGTGGGCTTCGTGTTCCAGTCGTTCCAGCTGCTGCCGAACCTGACCGCGCTGGAAAACGTCATGCTGCCGCTGGAATTGGCCGGCCAGCCGGCGCGCGAGGCCGCCCAGGCCATGCTCGAGCGGGTGGGGCTGGGCGAGCGCCTGCACCACTACCCGCGCACGCTGTCGGGCGGCGAGCAGCAGCGCGTATCGCTGGCGCGCGCTTTCGTGGTGAATCCGGATCTGTTGTTCGCCGATGAACCCACCGGCAGCCTGGACGCGGCCACGGGCGAGAAGGTGATTGACCTGATGTTCGACCTGCACCGCGAGCACGGCGCCACGCTGGTGCTGGTGACGCACGATCCGCAACTGGCGGCGCGTTGCGGCCGCCAACTGGTGCTGGCGGCGGGGCGGATGGCCTGACGGCCTGGCGGCGGTCCGGACTCCGGCCCCCGGTTTCAATGGGCGCCGGGAGCGGATCCGCCGCGTTTCTCCTTACTTCGTCTTGGCGACCGCCTGGCCCCAGGCGGCCACCACCGCCTCGTATTCCTGGGCGGCGGCTTCCTGGCTGATCGGGAAGATCTTGATCGAGGCCAGGTCGGGCAGGGTGGTCAGGCTGGCCACGGCCACGTCGCTGCGGGTGGGGCGGCGGAAGTTCTTCACCAGCTGCGCTTCCTGGGCCTCCTTGCTGAGCAGCCCTTCATACAGCGCCTGGGCGGCCTGCGCGTTCTTGGCGCCCTTGATGATGAACATGCCTTCCGGCGCCAGGTAGCTGCCCTCGGCCGGGTAGACCAGCTTGATCTCCTTCTGGCCGCCGGCCACGTATTCCTGGGCGGCGTATTCCAGCGTCATGCCGGCGGCGTATTCGCCGGCCGCCACGCCCTTGTAGGTGGTGCCCGACGAGGCCGTGACCACGGCGTTGGCCGCGATCCTGTCCAGGCCGGCCTGGCCGAACTGCTTGTACAGGCCGTAGACCAGCATGTAGGCCGTGCCGCTCTTGGACGGATCGGTGATGGCGAACTTGCCTTTCCATTGCGGCTGCATCAGGTCCGACCAGGACGCCGGCGCGGCCAGGCCCTTGAGCTGGCGCTCGTTGACCATCAGCACCATCACGTGCACGTTGGTGCCGACCCAAAGATCGTCCGGACCGCGGAACTCGGCCGGGATCTTGTCCAGGTCGGCCGGGCGGTACGGCTGCAGGTGCTGGCGGTAGGCGCCCAGCGTGCCGAAGCCGCCGCTCCAGAACAGGTCGCCGCGCGGGTTCTGCGCCTCGGCCTCGATGCGCTTCATCATGGTGCCGGTGCCGCCCGTGACCGGCTGCACGTTCAGCGACGGCGACTTCTTCTTGACGGCTTCCAGCGCCGTCTCGATGGTCTCGGTGTTGTTGGACGAGTACAGCACCACGTTCTGGGCCTGGGCGGCGCCGCAGGCGACCGAGGCGGCCAGCAGGCCGGATTGCAGCAGGTGTTTGATTTGCATGGCGAGTCTTCCTGGGACGGGTTATTTGCCGGAAAAGAGCTTGATGCGGAACGCCTTCACCGACACGATGATGGGCAGCACGATCACGGTGACCAGCGCGGCGCCGTAGGCCGAGGCCATGCCCAGGCGGCCGCCGTCGACCTGCCGGAAGATGGCGATGGGCATGGTTTCCAGGCCGCCGCTATAGGCCACGATGGACGCCGACAGCTCGGAAATCGTCGTCAGCCACATCAGCAGGGCGGCCGAGATGATCGAGGCCTTCATGGCGGGCAGCACGACCTTGAAGAAGGTCATCAGCGGCGACACGCCCAGGCTGATCGACGCCTCCTCGATCGAGTCCGGGATGTTGAACAGCACCGACGAGGCGTTGCGCACGGCGAAGGGCAGGCGGCGCACCGTGTAGCACAGCACCATGATGGCCGAGGTGCCGGCCAGCACCAGCCAGCCGGTGTTGAAGGTCTGCACCAGCGCGATGCCCAGCACCGTGCCCGAGATGGTCAGCGGCAGCACCACGATGTAGTCCAGCGCCTGGGTGAAGGCGCTGCGCTTCTTGATGGTCAGGTAGCTGACCAGCACCGCGAAGGCCACGCCCAGGACCGTCGCCAGCGAGGCGAACTTGAGCGAGTTCAGGATGGGTTCGGGCGCGCCGTGCAGCGCGCGCTGCATGCTGGCCAGTGACCAACTGCCCCAGTGCATGACCGGCCCGCTGGTCTTGGTGAAGGCGGCCACGAACACGATGATCAGCGGCAGCAGCGACACCAGGATCACCAGGCCCACGCCGCCGGTGTAGAAGATCGAGGCCCACGAGCGCACCCGCACGGCGGCCGGCGCGCGGCCCTGCGTCATGGTGTAGACCTTGCGCTCGACCACGCGCTTCTGGAAGAACAGCACGATGGCCACGATGGCGATGGACACCACCGACATGGCGCTTTGCAGCGTGGGGCTGCCGCCCATCTCGCTGACGAAGGTGTTGTAGGTCATGACCGACAGCAGCGGCACGCGGCTGCCCAGCAGCATGGCCAGCGCGAAATTGCCCACCACCAGCGTGAACACCACCAGCGCGTTGACCAGCACGGCGGGCAGCAGCACCGGCACCAGCACGCGCAGCTTGGTCGCCAGCGGCGGCGTGCCCAGGCTCAGGCCGGCTTCCTCCAGCTGTCCGTCGAAGCCGCGCAACGCGGCCAGCACGCCCAGGTAAATGTAGGTGTAGTACACCAGCGTCATCGAGAAGACCATGCCGGTCCAGCCGTAGAACGAAGGCAGCGAGATGCCGGCGTCGCCCAGCAGGTTGGTCAACAGGCCGTTGTTGCCCAGCAGCAGCAGCCAGGACTGGCCGACGATGATCTCGGGAATCACGATGGTGAGCACGGGCAGGATGGCCACCAGGTTCTTCAGCGGGAAGTCGTAGCGCGCCACCATGTAGGCGAAGGGCACGCCCACCAGCACGGTGCAGGCGGTGACGGCCAGGCCCAGGATCAGCGTGTTGCCGAAGGCCTCCAGATACTGCGAGTCCGCCAGCAGCGCGCGAAAGCCCTCCAGCGTATAGCCGCCGTCCGGGCCGGTGACGCTGTTGGCGAACAGCACGCCCAGCGGATACAGCACGAAGAACAGCAGCAGGATCAGGCTGATCGCGGTCAGCAGGCCCCAGGGCCACCATTTGATTTTCATGGCTGGCGCGTCCTCAGGCGTTCACGACCCGGCTGTCGGCGGGGATCAGCACCTGCACGGCCTCGCCGGGCTGGAACTGGGCGACCATGTTGCCCGCGTGCAGTTCGACGCGGAGCTCCGAGCCGTCCTCCAGCGCGATGCGGTAGGCGGTCTTGAAGCCCAGGTACTGGCGTCGCAGCACCTTGCCGGGCAGCGTGTTGGGGACGTAGGGCGCGGGCGCCATCAAGGCCAGCTCCTCGGGCCGCGCGATCAGCACGCCGCGCGCGTCCAGGCTGCCCGCGCCTTGCACGCCGTCGAAGTCGCGGCCGCACAGCTGGTAGCGCACCAGGCCTTGCGGAGCCTGGTCCGACACGGCCTGGGCCGGCACCGGGATCACGTTGGCCGAGCCGATGAAGTCCGCCACATAGGCATTGACCGGCGTGCCGTACAGCTCCTCGGGCGTGCCCAGCTGGGCGATGCGGCCGTGGTCCATGATGGCGATGCGGTCGGACATGGCCAGCGCCTCTTCCTGGTCGTGCGTGACGAACACGGTGGTGATGCCGGCCTCGCGCACCAGGTCCAGGATCACGTCGCGCATCTGCAGCCGCATCTTGGCGTCCAGGTTGGACAGGGGCTCGTCCATCAGCAGCACGCGCGGCCGGATCACCAGGGCGCGCGCCAGCGCCACGCGTTGGCGCTGGCCGCCGCTCATCTGCGCCGGGTAGCGCTGGGCCAGCGCCAGCAGCCCGACCTTGTCCAGCGCCTCGTTGGCGCGCCGGGTGATCTCGGCGCGCGCCACGCCGCGCGCCCGCAGGCCGTAGGCCACGTTGTCGAAGGCGCTCTTGTCCGGGAACAGCGCGTAGTCCTGGAACACCATGCCGATGTCGCGGCGGTGGGCGGACACGCGGGTCACGTCGTCCTGGTCGAACAGCAGGCGGCCGCCGTCGGGCGCGTGAAAGCCCGCGATGCAGCGCAGCAGCGTGGTCTTGCCGCAGCCGCTGGGCCCCAGCAGCGTGTAGAACGCGCCGTCCGGGATGTGCAGGGAAAGGTCGCGCAGCACTTGCTGCCCGCCGAAGGTCTTGACGATGCCGTCTACCGTGATCGATGCCATGTTGGATTCCTGCGAGGGATAGCCGGCATGATAGGAAGCGTCAACAGGCGCGACCAGCGACGTTTCTTAAGGCGTGGCGTTAGTTTTTCTAAGAGGTCGGCGCCGCCGCTATCCCCTAGAATGCCGCTGCATGGGCGCGCGCCCGCCCCGAGCGGGCCGCGGACCGGAAAAATAACGACACGACAAGGGAAACCGTGGGAAATCGCAGCACAGACTCGCGCCGCGCAGGCCGGCGGGCGGGCGCGGCCTGACATGGCCGGCCACAGCCTGCCGCCGCTCAAGGCGCTGCGGGTATTCGAGGCGGCCGCCCGGCTGCGCAGCTTCACGGCAGCCGCCGATGAACTGAGCATCACGCACAGCGCGGTCAGCCAGCAGATCCGCATCCTCGAGGACTACGTGGGGCAGCCCCTGTTCGCGCGCGAGGCGCGCGGCGTGGCGCTGCTGCCTTGCGCCCAGGCCTATTTCCCGGAAGTGCAGGCCAGCCTGGAACGCATCGCCGCCGCCACCGCCAAGCTGCGCGCGCCGGGATTCGCCGGCACGCTGCGGGTCTGCGCCACGCCGTCGCTGACCATGAAGTGGCTGATTCCGCGCTTGTCCGGCTTCCAGGCGCTGCATCCGGGCATCGATGTGCAGCTGACCACGCAGGGCCGTTCCTTCCTGGACCGGGGCGGCGACGCCGGCAGCGACGTGCTGCTGCGCCACGGCTACATGGCGCATGCCGAGCTGAGCTGCGTGCACTGCCTGGACGATTTCCATGTGCCGGTGGCCTCGCCGCGCTTCATCGAGCGCAACCGGCTGGCCGCGCCGGCCGACTGCCTGGGCCATCCGCTGCTGAAGGTCGCCGGCGGCATGGACTACTGGCCGCGCTGGTTCGCGCTGGCCAAGGTCGACGTGCCCGCGCAACTGCCCGGGCCGGTGTTCGATCATCACTTTTTGTGCATGCAGGCCGCCATGAACGACCTGGGCATCGCGCTGGCGCCGTGGTGCCTGTTGCAGGACGACATGGCCGCCGACCGCCTGCGTCCGCTGTTCGCGCAGCCGCAACTGCCCAACGCGGGCATCCACGCGCTGTACCGTCCCGACGGGCCGGCGGCGGCCGCGGCGCAACGATTCATCGACTGGCTGTGCGGGCAGGGGACCGAGCCGTCCCGTGGCGCATAGCGCAAGCTAGGAAATCCTCATGCCCGAACCCTTCGACCCGACCGCGAGCTCCGCCTATCCCGGCCTGAGCCTGCGCCGCCCCTGGACGCCGACGTCGCTGTCGGCCTACCGCGTCATTGCCTTCGACATGGACTCGACGCTGGTCGCCATTGAAACGCTGGACGAGATGGCCGCGCTGATGGGGCGCGGCGCCGAGGTGGCGGCGATCACCGAGGCCGCGATGCGCGGGGAGATCAGCGACTACAAGCAAAGCCTGCGCGAGCGGGTGGCGCTGCTGGCCGGCATGCCGCAGGCGCTGGCGGACCAGGTCTATGACGAGCGCTTGACCCTCAACCCCGGCGCCGAGGAACTGATCGGCGCCTGCAAGCGCGCCGGCCTGTACTGCCTGCTGGCGACCGGCGGCTTCACCTGCTATACCGACCGGCTGCGCCAGCGCCTGGGGCTGGACGATGTGCGCGCCAACGTGCTGGAGACGCGCGACGGCAAGCTCACCGGCCGGTTGCTGCCGCAGTCCTGGGGCGACATCTGCGACGGCGAGGAAAAGAAGAACAAGCTGCTGGAGGTCTGCGCGCGGCTGGGCGCGGCGCCCGGGCAGGCCATCGCGGTGGGCGACGGCGCCAACGACCTGCCCATGATGCGGGCGGCGGGGCTGTCGGTGGGTTTCCATCCCAAGCCGGCGGTGCGGCGGGAGGCCGACGTGACCATCGAGGCAGGCGGACTGGACCGCCTGCTGCAATTGTTCACGCCGGGATAGCACACTAGCGTGGCGCGCGGCCCGGGCAAGCGCCGGGCCGGCGCCCTTCAGGCCAGTCCGTCGATGCGCACGTGCGGATCGACCGGCGCTTCGTAGTCCACGCCCTCGACCTCGAAGCCGAACAGGCGCAGGAAGTCGGCCTTGTAGCCGGCGAAGTCCGTCAGCTCATTGATGTTGGCGGTCTCGACCTGGTTCCACAGCTCCTGCACGCGCGCCTGCACGGCGGGCGCCAGTTCCCAGTCGTCCACGCGCAGCCGGCCTTCCTCGTCCCGCAGCGGCGCGGGGCCGCAGATACCGTCGCGGTACAGGCGATAGACCTGTTCGATGCAACCCTCGTGCGTGCCATCTGCCTTCATGACCTTGAACAGCAGCGACAGGTACAGCGGCATCATGGGAATGGCCGAGCTGGCCTGCGTGACCACGGCCTTGAGCACCGAGACGCGGGCGTCGCCGCCGCGCGCGGCCAGCTTGGCGCGGATGTCCAGCACCTTGCGGTCCAGGTCCTTCTTGGCCGCGCCGATGGAGCCGTTCCAGTAGATGTCGTGGGTGATGCGCTCGCCCAGATAGGTGAAGGCCGTGGTGGTGGCGCCCTCGGCCAGCACGCCGGCTTCGAGCAGCGCGTCGATCCACATCTGCCAGTCCTCGCCGCCCATCACGGCGACGGTGGCGTCGATCTCTTCCTGCGTCGCCGGTTCCAGCGTGGATTCGCGCACGACCTCGCGGTCGGTATCCAGGCCGCGCAGCGTGACGGCGCGGCCCACGGGCTTGAGCACCGAGGTGTAGACCTTGCCGTCGCGCGGATGGCTGCGGCGCGGCGCGGCCAGGCTGTAGACCACCTGGTCGACCTGGCCCAGGTCGGCGCGGATGGCCTCGATGACCTGGCGCTTGATCTCGTCGGAGAAGGCGTCGCCGTTGATGCTGCGGGCGTATAGGCCCTCGGCCTGGGCGAACTTGTGGAAGGCGGCGCTGTTGTGCCAGCCGGGTGTACCGGGCTTGGACGGCTCGGACGGGCGCTCGAAGAACACGCCCAGCGTCTGCGCGCCGCCCGCGAAGGCCGCGCTGATGCGCGCGGCCAGGCCGTAGCCGGTGGACGCGCCGATCACCAGCACGCGCTTGGGCGCGCCGGCGATGGGACCCTGCTTGCGCACGTAGTCGATCTGCTGGCGCACATTGGCCTCGCAGCCGGCGGGATGGGTGGTCACGCAGATGAAACCGCGCACGCGGGGCTTGATGACCAGGCGCACGCCTTCCTG